>JACRCS010000300.1 GCA_016218905.1 Deltaproteobacteria bacterium | reverse complement strand
GCAGGAGCGTCTTCTTCGTCTTCTCGCTGCCCGGCCTCGGATGCGGCACCACCTCCGGGTGCACGTACCCGCCCCCGATCACGATCCCTCTCTTCGTCGTCACCGGCTTCACCGCCGTGCCGAACATCATCTCCTCACCGCGTTTGTACGCCATCGCCGTTATCGGTTGTCGGGCCATTTCATGCCTCCTTTCAGGAATCGTTACTGCCAACCACCAGGTTCCGCGGTGATCTCCTCGGTCTGTCCCGTGATTTCGTCGGCTGCACTCCTTTCCGCCTCGCTCGCACGAGAACTGCGCTGACACATTGAGGGAGAGAAAGCGCCTCGCCGCTGTCTCGCTCTTCATCCTCCCCGGCCGGTCCCGGCACGTATCCGGCGGCCTTGCCACATCCCCAATGCAACCGGGATGCCAGCCAGCCCCACCCGCGACAAAACGCATGAATATCGGGGAGCTAGTCTTGGGGTTGGGTTTCTTGCGGAGAAGACCAAGCCCTGCCTGTCACCGGACGTGACACTCGGGCTCGTCCGGTGCGCCCGGGCGTGACACTCGGCTGGCGGCAGCCAGGCCGTATTGGGAAAGTCGCAGGTAGAGCAGCCGGCGCGTGACGCCGAGCATGGCGGCCGCGGCAACTTTGTTGCCGCAGGTGTGCTCGAGCGTCTTCACGATGAGCTCCCGCTCCACCTCCTCGAGACGGGCACCCGCGGTGGGCAAACATCGAAGGAGATCTCCCGGGGAGGGGGGCGTGGACACCTCTCCCCTCACCTCGGAGGGAAGGTCCTCCCACTCGATCTGCCCGTCCGAGCAAAGGACCAGCAGCCGCTCCACGAGGTTGGCCAGTTCCCGGACATTGCCCGGAAAACGGTACCTCTCGAGCGCCCGGCGAGCATCGGGGGAGAACAGGGGGCGCGGCCTTCCCGCCTCCAGTGAGAGTTTGTCCGCGTAGTGGTCGAGCAAGAGGGGTATGTCTTCCCGACGCTCCCTCAAGGGGGGCAGTGAGATGGGCACCACGTTCAGGCGGTAGAAGAGGTCTTCCCGGAAGTGCCCGGCCGCCGCTGCCTCGCGCAGGTCCCGGCTGCTCGCGGCGATGACGCGGACATCGGCCCGCAGCGTCACGTTGCCCCCTACCCTCTGGAACTCCCTTTCCTGGAGCACCCGCAGGAGCTTCACCTGGAGATCCTTCTCCATGTCGCCGATCTCGTCCAGGAACAGGGTACCGCCGTGGGCGACCTCGAACTTCCCTTTCCTCTGGCTTACCGCCGACGTGAAGGCTCCCCGCTCGTGTCCGAAGAGCTCCGTCTCCATCAGGGAGGATGGGATGGCGCCGCAGTTGATGGCGACGAAGGGACCCTCCTTGCGCGCGCTCGTCCGATGGATGGTCTGAGCGACCAGCTCTTTGCCCGTTCCGCTCTCGCCATAGAGCAGCACCGTGGCCGACGACCCTTGAAGGTCGTCGATCACCCGGTACACTCCGTTGATCGCCCGACTCTGGCCGATCAGCACCCCCATGCGGGCCCGGAGCTGGCCCCTTCGACCGCGCCTCGAAACGGCGACCCGTTCCCCCTCCATCCGTTGGAGGATACCGCGCAGGACGCCTCCAATCTCCCTGCGCAGGTTGATCCCCGAGAGGTCGTAGAAGGCCCCGTCGCAAGAGAGAAACGGCCCGAGCGGTGCGGTCACCAAGACCGCGGCCGCCGGAGCGACCCGCCTCGCCAAGTGCAGGATCGCCGCGCTTCCCATGCCTCTGACCTTCAAGTCGGTGATGATGATCTTCACCTCGCGGGCCCGGGCCCTCAGAATCTGCGCAGCCTCACCCTCGTCACCGGTCCAGATCACCCGGAAGGACTCTGCCGGAATGCAGTGCTGGAGCGGATGGAGGGCTCGGTGGTGGTCGTCGGCGATCAGGACGAGGGGCGGGAGGCACGCCGGATCTGTCGCCACGGTGGCTTCCTCCGGGGGCTCATCCCCTCGCCCCGAGGAGAGGTTCTTCCGGTCATGGCGGCGGCCCCCAAAGCGCGTGTTCATCCGGCAGCGCAGCGCGCCACTGCGACGCCGATCGCCGCTCGGTCGAGCCCCCTTCCGATGACCGAGAGCTTGCTCTGGTCGCAAGGCCGGATGGTCTGAGAAGAGACGTCTCCGGAGGCGAGCTCGACCAATACCCACGCCTCGGGAGTACGAAAGACGCCCTTTGCCCGAACGACGTCGCCCATTCGGGAGTCGACTCCGACGAGGCCGCGGAAGAAGCCTTCAAGGGCCTCCCTTTCAAAGATGGCATCCCCGAGACGTCTTCCGTAGGTCTCATATCCGAGGCCCGCCTCGCCCCCATGGGTCCCGAGCGCACCGAGCGGCTCGGCTCCAGGGAAGTCGATCGCAACCTTCCCCGTGAGCTTCAGGCCCGTGACCATTCCCCACTGCCGGCCGCTGAGGGCCGCCTGATAATCGCTCCAGTCGACCACCCCGAACTCGGTCGTCAGCACTGTCACGTCGGGTTGAATGGCAACCAACGCAGCTCGGAGGACCTCGGAGCGTTTCTTGGCAATCCGGTCGCACTTATTGAGGAGAATCAGGTGCGCGTTCTCCACCTGAGATTCAAGGAACGAGCGATTGCCCTTGAATAAATCCATGAAACTGGTCCCGTCGACGACCAGGATGTTGTGGACCTCTTCGAACGTATCCTCGAAGATCTCGGCCCCGACGATGGAGCGAAGCTGAGACACGGTAGCCACTCCCGTGGGTTCGATGATGATCCGATCCGGCCTCATCTCCCGACTGACCTCGAGCAACTGGGCTCTGAAGTCGGTCTTGAGGGAGCAGCAGATACAACCGCTCGGCATCTCGATGACGTCTCCCCCGTGCCCTGCCAGGAGGTCGCCGTCGATCCCGACGTCGCCGAACTCGTTGACGAGGACGACGATCTTCTCCCTCTTTCCCCAATGCTGAAGGACCCCTCGGATGAACGTAGTCTTCCCGGAGCCGAGGAACCCATAGACGAGGTCGACGATCATGGTTCACAGAGCCTTTCGCGGTCGCGCGAGAAGCGAAGGTCGAGGATTCAAGGCCCCCCCTGGGCGACGGCGGTACCGATCAGAATCGTTCCCGCTCCGTTCTCATCCAGACCGGCGAAGTAGGCGTCCTTCAGGTACCGGTCACTAGGAGTGGCGGGGTTGGCATAGAGAATGGGTTGGCACCTGGGAGCGCCTTCTTCCAGCGTGCACCACTCGGCCGGAAGACAGGGAATCTCGAAGAAGCAGAGCTTCTTCATGATGTCTTCGGGAAATGAAATCTTGTCTTTGAAGACGACGAAGTTCCTGTGCATGAACCAGACGTCCTTTCGTTTCGAGAGATCGCCGATGGTCTCCGGGTCGCGAACTTCCCGGCCCACGATCTCTTCCCCCTTTTTGAGGAGCAGGCTCGAATGGCAACCCCAATCAAACTCCATGTTCGTGAGGGCCACATAGACCAGCTCGCACTCTAGGACCCGCCGCACGCCTGTGTTCA
This sequence comes from Deltaproteobacteria bacterium, assembly GCA_016218905.1. The sequence continues at coordinate 2,210 of JACRCS010000300.1, read as the reverse complement.
CCACCTTCCCGAGCCCCAGCAGGGAACGGGCCTCCGCATCCTTCTCGATGGCGAGGATCTTCACGCGGTCCTCGTCGGAGAGGACCCTGACCTGCACGATCCCCTTGACCCTGCCGAGAGCCTCGCTCATGTACCCGTGCACGCGGTCCTCGTCGACCATGCGCTCTCTCCCCTTGGTCCTCACTCGCCGTGGGCGCCGCCGGTCTGCACGCGCCGGTCGGCGGTGAGGAGGCGGACGAGGCGGAAGACCTTTTCCTTGCAAGCCCGCTCGCACCGCCGACACGCCACTCCGTTGCACCAGGCGGGGTTGATGAGGAGGGAGAAATGGTCGCCCCTGCGCACAACTTCCAAGGCCTCCTCGGGGCACTCGCTCGCGCAGTTGCCGCACCCGGTGCACGCCTCGAAGTCGACAGTCATGCGCTGCGGCGAGTCAGGGACGATGGTAAGGCCCCTCGGGCCGAGCTCCGGGATGTCCCGGGTGACGGTCCTCGTGACCTGGGCCGTGCGAGTCACCGGGCTCAGCCCGGGGAAGCCGTACTTTTCCAGGTACTTCTGGTACTGATCAAGGGGCATGCCCTCTGTCCAGTGGGACAGCTCGAGGATGTAGATCTTCTCGAACACCTTGGAGGCTGCGAACATGCAGTGGTTCTGTCGCAACGTGTCCGCGATCGTCTGCATCGCCCAGAGCTGGTCCGGGTCGCGAACGATGTCCACCGCCATGGCAAGCGACGTGTTCCCCACCTGGTAGATGTTTCGGACCGACGGGGGGATCAGCCCGACCGCCTGCGCCTTGAGCGCGTCCACGTAGGTCCCCGAAGCGCCGGACATGTAGGCCGTCTCAATGTCCTCGAGCCGAATCCCCGCCTCCTTGCAAAGGGTCAGGTGGCCCGCGCGCACCGCGCCGATCGCCTTGCCCGCTTCGCACAGGTCAGACTCGGTGAAGCGCAGTCCATTGGGCAGACGGATCTCCTTCTTGTCGGCCAGGATTCGGGGGGCCCGGATGAGCCCCTTTTCGAGACCCTCGCTGATGAGCGCGACGACACCGGTGCCCGTGATCCCTCGCGCCTCAGACTCCCCCTGATCCAGGAGTTGTCCGGACACCGGGTCCACGGTATTGCCCCTTCGGACGCCCATCTCCCGGTCGAGGACCCGCGTCTCCAGCCTCCCGCCCCTCGACCGGCCCGGATTCATCGAGTTGATCGACGAGCGGGTGAGCTCGACGTCGCAGATCGCCCCGGGAAGGGCCAAGAGGCCGCACTCGATCTGCTGGCCCTCCAGCGCCGGCCCGGCCGCTGTCGAACCCGTGTAGATGATGCCACCCGCCGCCAGGGCCATTTCGGCGTTGGTCCCGTAGTCGGTGACGATGGCCGCCTCGTCGCGCTCGAGGAGCCCCGTTCGGATCATCATGGCCAGGGCGTCGGCACCGATCTCGTGGCGGACCGCCGGGGGAACGAGCACCTCGGCGCCGGGAGGCAGATCAAGCCCCCTCACGTCTCGCGCCGTCAGGGCTCGGGCATCTCGTTTCGGGGCGACGACGCCGAGGGCTTCCAGCTTCCGTTGGCCGGCGTAAGCGAGGTCCCGGATCTCGATCTCTTGGAAGAGGGAGAGCTGGATGGGGTTGCCGCACACCGCCAGCCGCACCACCTCTCCCCGGGGAATGCCGAGGTGTTCGATGACCCGGTTGATCTCCTCGATAACTCGGTCGTGGGCCCAGTCCAGCCCGAGTTCCAGTGCGACGTGAAGGTGGTCGATCACGTTGGCGCCAGGGAGGGGATGGCGAGCTGTGATCGCCGTCGACAGGATGGCTCCACTCCAACCCAGGTCCAGTGCCTGCCCCCGAAAACCGCTCGTCCCCAGGTCGAGTGCGATGCCGAGTCTCGCCATGTCTCTGTTCCTCTCGGTGCTCTCCCCTCGCGCTGCGCCCGCGGAGCGGCTCACTCGATCAGCGGGCGGCCGCAGCGGACGCAGATGTAGACGTCGGATGGGCCAGCGACGATCTGCGCCGCATGACCGTAATCCTCCTGATGGCACCGCCTCCTGTCGAACCAAAAATGCTTCACTTCGGTGCAGGTGAGCCTTCGGCCGAGCGCCTCCTCCGCAGCGATGTGCCACCGGCCGCACCGGGTACACGCGAGCATTGGACGTTCGGCCCCGCCTCTCTGCGCTGACGTGACGCACTGTGGACCCGAGTGATACCAGGGGGGCGGGGG
>JACRCS010000299.1 GCA_016218905.1 Deltaproteobacteria bacterium | reverse complement strand
GGGCGGGTGATAGCTCTCGAGCCCCTCGAGGATCTTCTCGATGTCGAGCTTCTGGTTCGGGGGAGTCGCCTTCATCATTTCCGCCCCTCGCTCCCGGCCTCGAAGAGCCCGTCGAGGACGGTGCGGTCGTCGAGGATCGCCTGCGCCGCGGCGCGGACGTCCGTCCCCGTCTTCCTCGAGACCTTCAGGACGACGTGCCCGGCGCCCTTGCCGAGAAGGCCGGCGTCGAGGATCCGCTTCACGACCCCCTGGCTCGAGACGGAGTCGACCCCCATCCGGAGGAGCACCGACCTCTCGATGGAAGGGCTCGTGTGGCTCCTCGCGAGGTCGACGATCGGCTCGACGACCCTGTTCGTCAGCTCCCAGAAGCGCGCTTTCAGCTCTTCGTCGGTCAGCTTCGCGAGCGCCTCGCGGCGCGCCTCGAAGCGGGAGATCCTGTCGTCGGTCATCGTCGTCTGCTCCGTTCAGGCGAGGGCCGGGACGGCCTGGCGAACCCAGGCCGGGTCTTTCTTGAGGTCGGCGGCGAGGAAGGCGACGTCTCCGTCGGTCCACGTCTCCGTCGGTGATTGCCTGGCGGCGTTCTTCAGGTACGACAGGCGAAGCTTGTCCATGTCCTGGACCCGGCCCCGAACCTGCTCCAGCCTTTCGGGAATGACGATCGTCTTCCCCGGCACGTTCTCCGCCGGGTCGCCGACGCGCACCTCGATGCCGTTCTCCCTCGCGAAGGAGAGCTGGCGGTTGTGATGCTTTCCGGCGCCGGTGTACTCCGTCTCCTGGACGACGACGATCTGGCCGCGGTCCATCTGCCTCGCGAGGGTCACGGCCGCCGTGAGGCTCGTGTTTCCCGCTGGGCCGCGCTCGAGCCCCTCGATCTTCGTCATCAGCTCGGTGACGTAGAAGACCTCCCCCTGGCTGACGAGCTGGTACTCGTCCATGTAGCGCAGGCTCCGCGCCGCGTTGCGCGGGACGTCGACGCGGTCGGGCCACGTGGCGAAGGGGACGCCGAAGCCGGTGTGGCCGGTGGTGAAGCTCTTGCGGTTGAAGTCGCCGTCGGAGGCCATGTGCAGCCCCGCGAGGTCGACCGAGCAGGCGACGATGCGGGTGCCCGCGCATCCCTCGGCCAGCAGGCCGCGCGCCGTGCCGGTGAGGTTCCCGCCGCCGGCGTGGGTGATGACCACGGCGTCCGGGTCCTTCCCGGCGCGTTCGCGCACCTGCCGAGCGATCTCGACACCGAGCGTCTCGACCCCGCGGATGCCGAACGGTGTGTAGAGGCTCGCGTTGAAGAAGCCGGTCTCCTCGAGCGTCCGGAGAAGGACGTAGAAGAGCTCCGGCCCGACCGAGAGACGCTGGACCTCGGCGCCGTACGCCTCGCAGGCGCGTGACTTCTCGAGGATCTCCGGCTGGCCGACGCCGCGGCTGTCGAAGACCTCCTGCAGGATGATGCACTTCAGGTCACGCATCGCGGCCTGGCTCGCGACGCCCGCGCCGTAGTTGCCGCTGGTGGCCGCGACGAGGCCCTCGTAGCCCCGCTTCTTCGCTTCGTACGCGCTGATCGAGGCGCGGCGGGCCTTGAAGGAGCCGGAGGCGTTCGCCGCCTCGTCCTTGACGAAGATCCGCGCTCCTTTGCCGGGCCCGGCGAAGGAGCGGACGGCCTCCGTCAGGCGCGTCAGCTCGTGGAGAGGCGTTCCTCCGACTTTCGTCTCGGACTGGATGCGCGCGATGTCGCCGAGCGAGGTGCCGGTGTCGGCCATCATCCTCTCGTAGTCGAAAGCGACGGGGCTCGACACGTAGGTGTCGAAGTCGATCCCGAGGCTCGCCTTCATGATCTCGTTCTTACGGGAGAGGACGGCGGCGTAGCTCGTGTCGCGCATCTCAGCTCTCCCGAAGGCCGATGTGGAGGAGCTCGGGCACCGTCGCCCCGAAGCTGTGGTCGTAGCCCGGGTTGACGATGCGGAGGACGCCGCTGTGCGTCCGCCCGATGAGACTCCTCACACGCACCGGCTGCCCCACCTCGGCGTCCTCCTCGAGGAAGCCGGACAGGCGAAGGACATACGGAGTCCGGGCCGTGTCCTCGGGGAGGCCCGGGGCCCTCTCCGAAGGCTGCAGGACGATCGACTCGATCTCGACCCAGGTGCCCCTGGCGACGCTCACGGCGTTCAGACCCGGCGGCTGTAGGCGCTCGCGCCCATCAGGGCGGCGGGGACCGGCAGATCGAGCATGCTCTTGAGGCCGGGCGTCGCCGCGACGACGTGCGGAATCATGTTGACGGCGACGCCCATCGTGGCGATGCCGCCCGCGATCTCGGGGCCGGTGGACATGTGGATCTCGGGCTTTCCGTAGATGTTGATGTAGTCACCCGTCCCCTGCCCCTCGAGGTGCGGGTGGATCTGCTGCGGGTGAATCAGCTTGATGACGGGCTTGTCGCCCGCGCAGCCGATTGCGACATGCGAACAGCCGGCGACCATGCCGGGGGCCACCTTCACGTGCGGGGTCTCCCGATAGACCGTGCTGATGATCGGCTCGCGGCTCTCCTGGATGCGCGTCACCCCGAGGCCGAGGGCGTCGCTGATCATCCGGATGCTCTCGGGAAAGCCGACGTGCCCGACGATGGAGCCGTCCTTCACTCCGGCGGCGAACTGCCCGGGGGTCGTCCCGACACCCTGGGTCTTCATGACCGTTGGGCCGTAGGGGCTGAGGTCGTTCACGCGGCTCGCCTCGATCCGCTCCACCTTGTGGCAGACGCCGGAGAGCGTGACGACGAGGAGGTCGAGGACGAACCCGGGGTTGACGCCGGTCCCGAGGATCGAGACGCCGTGCTCTTTGGCGAGGGCGTCGATCTCGGCCGCAAGGTCGGGGTTCTGAGCCTCGGGGGCCGCCATCTCCTCGGCGATGGAGATGCAGTTGATTCCGGCCTCGAGGATCCTCTTCAGGTCCGGCATCTGCTCCTTCGTCCAGGAGGTCGTGGCGATGACGACGAGATCGACCTTCGACCTGTCGAGGACCGACGCCGGGTCGTTCGTCACCGTAACGCCGAAGCGCTTGACGCCGCCAAGGACCTCTCCGAGGTCCTTTCCGACGTAGTCGGGGCGCATGTCGATGCCCCCGACGAGCTCGAGGCCTTCTTTCTCGAGGACGAGGCGGGCCATGCCGCTGCCCATGGCGCCGAGGCCCCACTGGACCACACGGATCTTCTTCATTGGAATCCTCCTGCTCGGACTCGCCCGTTCGAACCGCCCGGCGGGGACCCGCAGGCAGGAACAGTGGCGGAGGCCGCCGACATCTTACCCGGATTCCCGGGCACGACGAGGCGGGGAGGAGTAGCCTTCCAAATCTCAGCATGCGCGCCCTCCTGCGACCCTCGACCCTCCTCGCCACACTCGTTCTCTTCGCCGTCGCCGCGCCCAAATTGCAGGCCGACTCTCCCCGGTTCCTCGCGCGGTTCCCGGTGGAAGGGTCCCTCGCCGCCGTCCCCTTCCCTGTCTACGCCCACCTCCAGGCGGCCGACGGCACGGAGTACGCGCTCGTCCTGGCGTCGGCCGGAAGACTCGCCCTCGACACGCGCGCCGTCCCCCTCGGACCGGCCACGAGCGCCGGGGAGTTCGTCGTCGCGCTCGAACGGCGCCCCGGAGCGCGGCGGCTGGCAGCGGCCCTCGCGGAGGTCCTCTTCGACGACGGCCGGCAGGTCGTCGCCCGGGCCGACGAGGCCCAGGCCGAGGCGCTCGCCCTGGCCGGGCTCGACCTCACCCGACTCACCGAGGACCCGATGACGCTCACCCCTCCGACCCCGCCCGTCCCCCTCTCGCAGGCCGCGTATGACTGGCGAATCGCCGCGATGGCGGCGCAGGTGACCGAGGGCGCCGTCTACGGCATCGCCCGGGGTCTCTCCGGGGCCGAGCCGGTCACCGTCTGCGGGTCTCCCTACACGATCCAGACCCGGCACACGAGGTCGGGAACCCCGATCCAGATGGCGACCCAGCTCGCCTACGAACGGTTCACGGCCCTGGGTCTGGCGACGACGTATCACTCCTGGACCGTTTCCACGACGTCCAACCGGAACGTCGTCGCCGAGCGGACGGGCGCCTCCCGACCCTCGGAGATCGTCCTCGTCTGCGCGCACCTGGACGACATGCCGAGCGGCTCCACGGCGCCCGGGGCGGACGACAACGGGAGCGGCTCCACGGCTGTCCTCCTGGCGGCCCAGATCCTCTCGTCCCACACGTTCGAGCGGACCATCCGATTCGTTCTCTTTACGGGTGAGGAACAGGGCCTCTACGGGAGCTATGCCTACGCCACGCTCCTCGCCGGCCAGGGGGCCAACGT
>JACRCS010000302.1 GCA_016218905.1 Deltaproteobacteria bacterium | reverse complement strand
GGCTCGCCTGGCTCGTGCAGTACGCGAAAATGGGAACGAACCCATCCTGCAGCTCGGAGTAGGCGATTCGCTGGACCTCGGCGGAAAGAAGGAGATTCGGGTGGAGCTGGGCCGAGAGCCCCACCGACCAGTCGTCGGGAACGTCGAAGCTGCCGCAGGCGCTCTCGCCGCTGCCCGGGACGTTCGGGTCGTCGACGCCGCACGAAAAGGAGACGCGCGCCCCGTTCCAGGTGTTTACCGAGGAGACCGAGTAGTCGACGTCGAACCGCGGGGCCTTCCGGTAGACGCCTCCGAGAGTGACGTTGCCGACCTCGAAGACCTGCCACCTGAAGCCGGCGATCCAACCCGTCTTCGTGCCGCTCGTCACGTCCGCGGAGACGGTCGTGTCGAGACGCGGCTTCGCGCCGGGCATCCCCTGGACGCTGTCGGCGTTCGCGATGAAGAGGTGACCGCCCCCGGCGGCGCTTCCGGTCAACTCGTACCGCAGCCGGCTGAACGTGACGCCGCCGCCCAGGGAGAGGGCACCGAGGTTCGTGGCGAGAGAGATCCCCCAGACCTCGTTCCGGATGTCGAAACCTCCCTCCTCGTCGAGCGAGTCCGCGGAGGTCCTTGAGGTCGACATGGAAAAGGCACGGTAGTTCCCGCCGGTGAGGTCGTCGGCGTCGAGGCGGTAGCGCAGGTTGACGGCCTGGTACACGGCCACGCTCACCTTCTCGCCGAGCGGCCCGACGACCGAGGCGAACTCGAGGTCCGTCTGTTTCCCGCTCGGACGGTCTTCATCCTCCAGGAACTTTTGGTAGGAGCCGTCCGTCTGGTACGTGTAGGCGGCGCGCCGCAGCTCCGGCTCGAACAGGAAGAGCTTTCCCGAGCCCCCCACCTGCCAGGCCGTCAACTGCGTCAGGCCGGCCGGGTTCGCCAGCGCGGCCGTCGCGTCGTCGGCGAGGGCGACGAAGGCGCCCCCCATCGCGAGCGATTTGCCGCCGGGGTTCACGAGGTTCAGCCGGAGCTTCGAGAGGAGCGGCGATTCGAGCTGGCCAAGCGCGGGCGCCGCGAAGAGAACGAGGGCGATCGCCGTCAGGCGCAATTTCATCGGCATCACTCCAGCATGGGAAGCGCGTTCTCGGGTGTGGCGAAAGCCACGGATTCGACCCGGGTCGATCCCGGGGCGAGGTCGACGGTGAGGGTCCTCACGTCGGGGCCGACCCCCGAGGCGATCGCGATCTCCCAGCGGCCCGGAGGCAAGGAGAGGCGGCGTGGGGTGACGAGGCCCTCCAGCGCGGCGAGCCGGCGGCCGGTGGCGCTGTCGCGGACGGAGACGATCCGGCCCCACGGGAACGCGTCGAGGGCGAGTGTCGCCACGGGTCCGCTGACGGCGGGCTCCCGGGAAGGTGGAGCGGGCGTCGCTCCCGGTCTGAAAAGGAGCCATCCAAGGGCGGTCAGGAGCGCGAGGGTGCCGGTGACACCTCCGGCGAGGAATCCTGGGCGAAGCCACCGCGGCCGGGCCGCGGAGGAGATGGCGGTCGGCGCCGTTTCTTCCGAGGCCGTTCGTCCCGTAGGCATCGCGACGGTCGGCCCGGTCTCGTCCTCCGCGGGCATGCCTGCGGTAACCCGGGTCGGGACCGGCGCCGTCGGGCCGCCGTCCACGGCCCTCCCGGTCATTCCGCCGGTTTCCTTCGTCTTCGTCGCATAGGGCGAGTCGGGAGCGCCCGGGACGGGATTGAGGCCGGGTCGCGGGATCTCACCCGAGCCGAGGCGGCGGAGAGGGCCTTCGAGGATGTCGACGATTTCCCGGTAGCTCTGCGGACGATCCTCCCGCTTCTTGGCCATCATCCGGAGAACGACTTCCGCGACCTCGTCCGGGATGGCGGGATTCCTATCAGGCGCGGTGAGCGGAGGAGGATTCGCATCCAGGTGCAGGGGGATGTAACCGACGGGCGATTCGGCGTGGAACGGTGCTTGTCCGGAGAGGATTCTGTAGAAGATCACCCCGAGGGTGTAGACGTCGCTTCTCCAGTCGAGAGCCTCGCCGTCCTCCAAAGTGCCGATCTGCTCGGGCGACCAGTACGGGGGCTTTCCCATGAGGAGGCCGGTCTTCGTGAAGTTGTGCAGCGTCTCTTCGGCCGTGGTGTCCTTCGCGATGCCGAAGTCGAGGATCTTGGCTCTGGGTCCCGCACTGTCGTCGACGACGAAGACGTTGTCGGGGGAGAGGTCCCGATGGACGACCGACCGCGCCGCGAGGTACTCCATCCCGTCGCAGATCTGGACGAGGAGCGGGAGGGTCTCGACCCATGGCCTCCCGGCGAAGACGGTGAGGGGCGACCCGGACAGGAGCTCCATCGCGAAGTACGGCCTACCGTCGTGAAGGCCGACCTCGTAGAACGAGACGATGTTCGGGTGACGCAGCCTTTCGAGGATCCGGGATTCGCGCAGGAAGCGGCGCGCCGAGTCGTCCGTCGAGGAGAAGGCCGATCCCGACAGGACCTTCAGCGCGACGAGGCGTTCCGGGTCCCGCGTGTCCTGCGCGCAGTGAACGACCCCCATCCCTCCCTCTCCGAGCTTTCGGAGCGGGCGGTAGGGGCCGATCGGGCGAGCCGACGTCGACGACATTCGCTGCGGACCTTGCTAACCTGAAGAACGCAGGTCACATGGTAGGTTCGCGCGCTCCACTCCGGCAAGGCCGGCGTCTGGTTTTCGGCGCTGTGGCGCTCGCCCTGACGCTTTTCTCATTGGTCGCCTCGGCCGACCGCCGGGACCAGCGCGCCGCGGACCTCTACACCGAGGGCGTGAAGCTCATTCGCCAGGGGAAGTACCGCGAGGGGGCGGCGAAGGTGAACGCGGCGCTCGCCCGCGGAGCCACGGAGCCCGTCGAGGCCCAGGGGTCCGAGACCCGCTTCCTGGCGCGTCCGTACGACCCCTACTATTGGCTCGGCGTCGCGCAGATGGAGACGGGCCTCACCGAGCAGGCCCTCGCAAACCTCGAGAGATCGTCGACGATGGTCCCGAAAGGGAGGACGCAGCCCG
>JACRCS010000301.1 GCA_016218905.1 Deltaproteobacteria bacterium | reverse complement strand
TTTGCGCATCTGCCCCTGAGCGTAGGGTGGGGCGTTCCGCCGCAGGCGGGTTGCCCCACGCGTGGGCGAACCTCGCTGCGCGAGAACCGCCCACCCTACGGCAACCCGGTACGCGCAACTATTTACGACGTCGTGTATAGGCCGAACTTCGCTCCGAGGGGCTTGGGCTCCTCGGTCGTCGCTCAGGGCATTCCGGTCAAAGCCGTCGCCGGTCTTCGCAAGATAGAGCCGCAACGCAGCCGCCCACACGAGGGAATGGAGGGGAGCATGCCGGAGGAACCGAGCTCGACGCTTCGGGCGGCCGGAGCGGAAGCAGCCGGCAGCGCGGAAGCCGCCGAGCGCAGCCGCGAGACGATGGCGAAGATTCGGGGGGCGGACCGCCCCGAGGGAGGAGAGGCCCATGACTGAGATGCGACACCAAGACCCGGCGGCCGGCGAGGAGTCCCGCACGGAGGGCGAGCAGTTCTGGGACCTGCGACTCTACGTCGCCGGCCAGTCGCCCAAGTGCGGGGAAGCCTTTCAGAACCTGCGGCGTCTATGTGAGGAGCACCTGCAGGGGCGGTACCGGATCGAAGTCATCGACCTCGTCGAGAACCCGAAGCTCGCCCGGGGGGATCAGATCCTGGCGATTCCGACGCTCGTGCGAAGGCTCCCGGAGCCCATCCGCAAGATCATCGGGACGCTCAGCGACACGGAGCGCGTCCTCGTCGGTCTCGACCTGCGGCCACGCGATGGCGCTCCTCCGCGATCCGAGAGGAGACCATGACCGACGAGCCCAGGAACCGCACGGCTGACTTCGAACAAGCTCTAAAGCGCCGCGGCGAGGGGCACTACGTCCTTCGCCTCTACATCACGGGAACTACTCCGCGGTCCGTACGGGCGATCGCGAGTATCCGGAGGATCTGCGAAGAGCACCTGAAAGGCCGCTACGAGATCGAGGTGATCGACCTTTTCGAGCACCCGGAGCTCGCGGCGCCCGGGCAAGTGGTCGCCGCGCCGACCCTCGTCAAGGAGCTCCCCCCGCCGCTCCGGAAGCTGATCGGTGACCTCTCGGACGTGGAGCAGGTGCTGAAGCGGCTCGACATCGTTCCCAAGACGGAAGCTGAGAAAGAGCATGACCGACCATAAGACAGCGCTTGTCGAAGCCAAGGCCAGGATCGAAGAGCTGAGCGAGCGGCTCCGGGAGGCCGAGGAGACCATCCGCGCCATCCGCATGGGCGAGGTGGACGCGGTCGTGGTCGGAGAGACCGAGTCGCCGCAAGTCTTCACGCTTCGGGGAGCGGACCACACCTACCGCGTCATGGTCGAGCAGATGAACGAGGCCGCGGCCTCCGCGACCCGGGACGGCATCCTCCTCTTCTGCAACGCGAGGTTCGCGGACCTGGTCGGACGAACCCGCGAAAGCCTCATCGCCTCCCCGGTCGAGAACCTGATCTCCGAAGGGGATCGGCCCGAATTCCGGCGCCTCTTCTCCCAGGCGCTCCTGGACCGGGCCCAGGGTGAGCTCTCGGCTCGAGGGCCGTCCGGGCTCGTGCCCACCTATGCTTCCATGAACTCGCTCACGATCGAGGGCGAGCGGGTCGTCTGCATGCTCCTCACGGATCTCACCGAGCATCGCCGAAACGAGGAGATCGTCGCCGCAGGCCGTCTCGCCACCGCGATCCTCGAGCAGATCGGCGAGGCGACCGTCGTCTGCGACCCGAGAGGGAAGATCCTCCGGACGAGCCGCGCCACGGGGCGCCTGTGCGGCTGCGAGGCGGTGGGCCGGTCGTTCGCGGAGGTTTTCCCTCTGCAGCCGGAGAGTGGAGAACCCTTCGTCCTGTCAGCGGTACGGCCGGATGGGCCGATCGTCTTTACCGCCCGTTTGGCGAACCTGGAACCCGCGGTCGGGAGGACTCACGTCCTCGTGAACGCGAGGGCGCTCGTGAACGACGAGGGGGCGCACCTGGGGTGGGTCGTCAGCCTCGCGGACATCACGGCGCAGAAGGACCTCGAGCGGGAACTGCGCCGTGCGAGGGAAGCCGCCGAGAGCGCGGCCCGGGCCAAGGGCGACTTCCTCGCCAACATGAGCCACGAGATCCGCACTCCCATGAACGCGGTCATCGGCTTCACGGACCTGCTCCTCGCCACCTCGCTGACGGATGAGCAGCGCCGTTTCCTCGATCTCGTGAAGAGCTCGGGCGAGGCGCTCCTCGACGTCGTGAACGACGTCCTCGACCTCTCGAAGATCGAGGCCGGCAAGTTCGAGTTCATCGACGAACCCTTCGACCTGCGGGACCTCACCGAACGGGTGACGCGCTCGCTCGGCCTTCGCGCGCACCAGAAGGGCCTGGAGCTCACGGGTCACGTCCCCTTCTCGACCCCCACGGCCCTCATCGGCGACCCGGGAAGGCTGCGCCAAGTGCTCGTGAATCTCATCGGAAACGCCGTCAAGTTTACGGACCAAGGAGAGGTCCACCTCTCGGTCCAGGAGGTTGAGCCGCCGAGGCCGCGGACCAACGGCGAACCGCTCTGGCTCCGGTTTTCGGTGCGGGACACCGGCATCGGCATCGCACCGGAGGATCTCCAACTGCTCTTCCAGAGCTTTCAGCAGGTCGACTCTTCAAGCACGCGGCGACACGAAGGGAGCGGCCTCGGCCTCTTCATCTCCCGTCTCATCGTCGAGCAGATGGGGGGCACGATCCAGGCGCGGAGCGAGGTGGGAAAGGGGACCACCTTCTCTTTCACCGTTCCCTTTCGCGTCCAGCAAGGCCTCATCGCGGCCACCGCGGAGGGACAACTCGTCCCGGAGCTTCGGGGACAGAAGGTGCTCGTCGTCGACGACAACGAAACCAACCGGATGATCGTCCTCGAGATGCTGACGAACCAGGAGATGGAGGTCTCCGTCGCCGGGAGCGGTCAGGAAGCGCTCGGGCTCCTCCGCTCCGCGAGCGGCGCGAGAAGACCGTACGAACTCCTCATCGTGGACTGCCAGATGCCGGGTATGGACGGCTTTCACCTCATCGAACGCGTCAAGAGCGATCTGAAGCTCCCGCAACCCGTGATCCTCATGCTCACCTCCGACGACCTGCCGGCCTACTGCGGGCGCGCCAAACAGGTCGGGGCCGCAGGGTACCTCGTGAAGCCGGTCTCCTGCGCCGAACTCCTCGTCGCCGTGCGGACGGTGCTGGGTAACCAGCCGCCGAAGGGCGCGGAGGCCGCCCTTGTCTCGCCGGAGGAGCCCTGTCTCGAGCCCGAGGAGTGCCTGCGGGTCCTCCTCGCGGAGGACAACGCCGTGAACCAGGTTCTCGTGCGCGCCCTGATCGAGCGGAAAGGATGGTCGATTACGGTCGTCGAAGACGGCCGAACTGCCCTGGAAACTCTGGCCCGAGAGACGGTCGACGTGGTGCTGATGGACGTGCAGATGCCCCTCCTGGACGGCTACGAGACGACCCGCGCCTTGCGGGACATGGAGCGGGCGTCCGGGGGAGACGTGCGGCGCACGCCCGTCATCGGGCTCACGGCCCACGCCCTCCGGGAGGACCGCCAGCGCTGCCTCCAAGCGGGCATGGACGACTACCTGGCAAAACCCGTGGAAGCGCACGACCTCTACGAGGCCATCCGCCGCAACGTCCGCCGGGCCCGCAACACAACCTGATTGGCGAGCCGGCTCAGACGTCGGACGGAGCAGCATGGGAGAACCAGAGCAGTCAAAAGCCGGCATTCTCATCGTCGGCGCAGCGGAGTCGGATCGACGGGAGAAACGCCTGGACCATCAGATCGCCTCGGCCTTTTGGAAGCGCCCGCCTCCCTCGGAGTCCTTGTAGAAGATGAGCTCCTGGAGGAGTTCGAAGAGGAGGAGATCGAGCTCGTCCGACCCGAGGAAGCGGGCGAGCAGCTCCGCGTCCCACACCGTCGCGATGTCCCGGGTGGGGCTGTTCCCCTCCACGCGGTCCGCCTCGGGCTGATACAGGTAGGCGAACTGACCGGTGTCCTGCCGGACCATTCCTCTGAGCCAATGCTCGATCAGCCCCAGACGCTCTCGAAGAAGCTCTTCCATGGATGCCTTCTCCCGCGCCTCAAGACCGTTTCAGGATGTCCCGGAGCGCCTGCTCCAGCTCGGGGTACCGGAAGGCGAAGCCGGCCTCCCGGAGCCTGCGCGGCACCATTCTCTGGCTGAAGAGCACCGTATCGGCGAACTCGCCCAGAACGAGGCGCACCGCGAGCGCCGGAGCCCACAGGAGAGCCGGCCGCTGGAGCACCTTGCCCAGGGTCCGAGCGAGCTCCGCCTGCCGGACGGGGTTGGGCGCGCTGAGGTTGACGGGGCCTTCCAGCCCTGGCGATTCGAGGGCGAAGAGCACGGCGCGCACCAGGTCCTCCCGGTGGATCCAGGAGAACCACTGCCGCCCTGAAGCGATCGGCCCGCCCAGGAAGAGCCGGGTCGCCAGGGCGAGCTTCTCGAGCGCGCCTCCTCCCTGGCCGAGCACGATGGCGAAGCGGGTCACTACGACCCTCACGCCCTCGGACCGTGCTTTCAGCGCCTCCGCCTCCCAGTCGGCGGCGAGGCGCGCCAGGAAGTCCGTGCCGGCGGGCGCCGATTCGTCGAGCTCCCTTTCCCCTGCGTTCCCGTAGATGCCGACCGCCGAGGTGCTGACCAGGGTGAACCCGCGCCGGCCTTTCAGCGCGTTTACCAGGTTTCGGGTCGTGGCGATCCGGCTGTCTCGGATAAGGGCCTTGGCGCGCGGATTCCAGCGGCGAAAGATAGGGGCGCCGGCCAGGTTCACGGCGGCCTCGCAGCCGTCGAGCGCCTTCCACCAGGGCCCTTCCTGCATCGGGTGCCCTTCGACGATCTCGACTCCTTGAAGGGCCGGGCGCTTCCTCTCCACCGGACGCACCAGGAGCCGTACCGTGTGGCCCTGTTCGACCAGGTACGGCAGGAGCGCCGAGCCGACGAAGCCCGTGCCGCCCGTAACCAAGACCCGCATCCGTCACCTCCTCGGGGGGTATCCTCGTTCGGAACGTGAACGCCATCAACCAACCTAACCACCTGCGGGCCGAGGAGGCCGGGGCCATTCCGGAGCCGTCGGCAAAAGGGCAGGAGCGCCGCACCTCGTGAGCATCACGCCTTGAAGCCGAGGCATACCGACCCCAGGCTACAGTAGAGGTCGTGCGCACGTATCTCGCTTCAGTCCCCACAGCCAGTGTGAAGACGGGAGGAGGAGACCATGAAGACGACCATGAAGACGATCATTGCGGCTCTGGTTCTCGCCTTGACGACGGCGTGGGCGCTACCTGTCGGGACCGAGGACCGGGCTTTGGCGGCGGATACACCCGTGAGCGAGGCCCTGCTCCACACCCGGGAGGCGATCGCCGAAGCGCAGGAGGGCCGGGCAGAAGGCCTGATGGCGCATGCCAAGGAGGCCCTCGACAGCGCGAGGGGGGCGAACATGGCGCCGGACGTAGCGGAAGCGATCAAGCACCTCGAGAGGGCGGTTCTCGCCGGGCAAGCAGGAGACGCGGCCTCTGGACTGCTCCACGCTATGCAAGCCGAGCAGCACCTGGCGTCTGCGGCCGGTTGAAGCCGGCCGCCGAGTCTCGACTCTCGTCGAGAGTTTCCTTTGGCGAGCCCTGCAGGGTATCCCGGGGGCACGAGGCGCGACGCAGCGATCGGACCGGCGTCATGGCGCCCGGAGTGGCCGGGAAAGGAGATCGCCATATGGAACGTAATCAGGTGGACTATGAGGAACTCCTCGAGGCGGCCAGGGACGTCGGCTTCCTCTCCGACGAGGAGAGCGCGGTTTCGGCCGTCCAGGCCGTCCTGGGCATCCTCGCCGGCAGGCTGGGGGAGCCGCAGGCACGGGCTTTCGTTTCCCATCTTCCCGAACCGCTCTCCTACGAGAAGCTGCGGGGTCAGCAGGAGGACGTGACCGATCTCACGGCTGACCAGTACGTGACCGCGATCGCGGAGGAATTCGACGTCGCCCGGCGCGACGCAAAGAGGCTGATCTGCTCCGTCGTGGGAAGCGCTCTCGGGCCAGTCGAGGAAGCCGCGTTCGACCGCTTTGAGCGAGATCTTCCGGAGGATTGGAAAGCTCTCTTGCGGGAGTGCTGACGGCCTACCGGCCGCCTGGTCCCCCGAAGGGAGGTAAGAAGATGCCTTCGCGCACGGTCGTGATAGTGGCTGGAGCAAGGACGCCTTTCGTGAAAGCCGGAACCGTTTTCGCGGGTTTGGGGCCGCTCGCTCTCGCGAAGCACTGTGTCGTTGGCCTTCTTGAAAGGGCCGAGGTGGACGCCGATGGGGTAGACGCGCTCGCCTACGGCGCCGTCGTGCCGGAGCGCGGAAAGCCGAACCTTGCCCGGGAGATCGTCCTGGAAGCCGGTCTTCCGGCTCATGTCGAAGCCCAGACGATCAGCTCCTACTGCATCACCGGCCTGCGGGCGGTGACCGCGATCGCAGAAGGAATCGCCGCGGGCAGGATCGAGTGCGGGATCGCGGGTGGGGTAGAGTCGCTCTCCGGAGCAGACCCGGGCGTCTTCCGGGAACCGAGCACCGGCCTCACCATGGGCCAGCACGCCGAGCTCACGCGAAAGGAGTGGGGCATCCCGCGCGAGCGCCAGGACGAGCTCGCGCTCTCGAGTCACCGCAGGGCCGTCGAGGGCCGGCCGCTTCTGCGTGGAGAGATCATCCCCCTGGGTGGCGTCGACGGGGACACGGGCCCGCGGGAGAACACGTCCTTGGCGGCGCTGTCTCGGCTTCATCCGGCGTTCGAAGAGGAGGGCACCATCACGGCTGGGAACTCCTCCCCCGTCTCGGACGGGGCCTCCGCAGTGCTCCTCATGAGCGGGGAGCGCGCGAGAAGGGAGGGCCGGGAGCCGCTCGCCTTCCTTCGGGCCATGGAGTACGCAGCCGTCCACCCCCGGGACGGCCTCCTCATGGCCCCCGCGGTCGCGGTGCCGCGGCTCCTGCGCCGGACCGCGCTTGGCCTGCGCGACATGAACCTGATCGAGATCCACGAGGCCTTTGCCGTCCAGGCCTTGGCGAACGCGGCCGCTTGGGAGAGGGGCTGGAAGGAGCCCCCGATCGGGGCGCTCGACTGGGAGCGGGTCAACGTCCACGGCGGGTCGATCGCCGTCGGCCACCCTTGGTCCGCGACGGGCGGGCGCATCCTGACGACCCTCGCTTACGAGATGGCCCGACGGGCCGCGCGCTACGGACTGATCAGCGTGTGTGCGGCCGGGGCAATGGCCGGCGCCTTCCTTTTGGAGCGGCCCTGAGCGCAAGGGAACACGGCTTCACGGTCGTCGACATGACCGACAAACCGGTCGAGACGAGTGCAGAGCAAGTCATAGCGCTGCTGACCCGGAGCTTCGGGCCGAAGAGGGCTCGGGTCTGACGGGCGCGACGGGAGCTACGCGGAGTACGCGGTGGCGCACCCTTCCCACTTGGCGCGCAAGCCTCGCACCGTGGACCACGTCTCGGCGGCGTCCGTTCCGGTGGCCGCGTTGACGGCATGGCAGACACTCTTCGAGGCGGGCAGGGTTTCCCGAGCACGCAGGGTCCTCGTCCACGGGGCTGGGGGCAGCGTGGGCGGGTTCGCCGTCCAGTTCGCCAAACACGCCGGCGCCTACGTGATCGCGGCCGCCAACGCTCAGGACTCGAACTACGTCTCCGGGTTGGGAGCGGATGTGGTGCTGGACTACGGGGCAGGCCCCTTTGAGAAGGGGACGACGGAGGTCGACCTTGTCCTCGACGTCATCGGTGGGGAGATGCAGGAGCGATCCCTGAGACTCCTGGGGAGAGGCGGAATCCTGGTTTCCACCGTAGGCATCTCCGTCTCGTCGGACGAGGCCGACGCGCGCGGCATCGAGACGAAAGCGTTCTTCGTCCGGCCTGATAGCGCTCAGCTCAGAGAGCAGCCGACCGACTGCTCCCATCTCTTCGGCCAGGAGTTGGAGCACGTCATCCAGCGAGAGGATGCCTACGAGACTGCCCGACCCGTCCACGACCGGCGCCCGGCGGACACCCTTTCTCGGCCATGCACTAAGCGGCCGAAGCCCAGGCCGGAGTCCCTTCCTCGAACGCGTTGTGCGTCAGCCGCGTGAGACCGGTGCCGTCGAGCCTCACGGCGAAGAGGTCTCCGTAGGGCTGGGGCTGCGGCGGCAGAGAGATCTCTTCCGCCGAGTAGCCGGCTCGCCGGCTCGTGAAGACGAGCCACCGGCCGTCGGGGGAGAAGTAGGGATGGTTGTTCCGACCGCCGCCTCCTACGAGTTTGCGGAGTCCGGTGCCGTCGGGCCTGGTCAGCCAGATCTCGAAGTCCCCGTCCCGATCGCTCGCAAACGCGATCCAATCGCCGGTGGGCGACCAGTTGGGCATCGTGTCGGTCCAACTGCCCTTCGTCAACTGCACGAGGTGAGTGCCGTCGCGGTCCATCAGGTACAGATTCTTCGACCCTCCCCGTCCGGAACGGAAGACGAGGCGTCGGCCATCCGGGGAGAAGGCGGGAAAGCCGTTGTTGCCCGTCCCGCTAGTGAGCTCGTGAAGGCCCCCGCCATCCGGCCGCACTGCCATCAGATCGACGGGCGCCCCCGCCTCTAGGAATACGCCGCCCACGGCGAACGCGATGACCTCGTCCCGGCGCGACCAGCTCGCGCTGAACATCCCGCGGCTCTCCCCGGTGAAGAGCGTCTTTCGGCCGGAGCCGTCCACGTTCATCACGTCGAGGCGTGAGAAGTCGGCTCCGACGAAGGCCAAGCGGCTGCCGTCCGGCGAGAAGGCGGGGAACGCTCCCGCGATCCGGAGGAGCTTCAGGCCGGTTCCGGGGGGCGAACCCCAGACCTCGACGTCCCGGACCGGAGCGTCGGGTGCCGCTGCGTGCCACACGACCTGGGAGCCATCCGCCGAGACGGAGGGGTTCCAGTGATCCGACGCATCGTCGGTGAGGGCGCTGAGCTCCCCCGAGGCGACGTCCATCACTTCGACTTGCCGGTGCGCTCCCCGCAACACCGCCATCGCCAAGAGCCTGCCGTCCGCGGAGGCGCGTGGGGTGAAAGCTTCCACGTCGTCCGACGTGACGCGTTCGGCCCGCGAACCTTCGAGATCCGTGCGCCACACTCCCCAGCGGCCCTGCCTCTGCGTGTGAAAGAACAGGCTCCGTCCGTCCGCGGCGAAACTCGGCCAGCCGCCGTTTCTAATTACCAGTCTCCGGTCGCTGCCGTCGGGCCTCATCACGTACAGATCGGACTTCCCGGCCTCACCGCTGCCCGAGGCGAAGGCGATCAGATCCCCCCGCGGAGACCACGCGGGGGAGTAGTCGGCGACCCCCGCCGGCGAGAGGCGGTGCGCGCCGGAGCCGTCGGCCTCCATGACGTAGATCCCGTTCCACGCTTCGCCCGGTGCTTCTGAGGGCTCTCGGGTCGCGACGAAGGCGATCCGCTTTCCGTCCGGCGACCACGCAGGGTGGTCGTGGAGCGCGAACTCGCGGGTCAGCCGCTTCAGACCCGAGCCGTCCGACCGAATGATGTAGAGCTCCATGTTGCCGTCGCGCTCGGAAACGAACGCCATCTGCAGGCCATCGGGAGAGAGGACGGCGTTGTAGTCGAGGGCGGGGTGGTCCGTTAGGCGGCGGCTCCGGTGACCATGTCCCTCCATGATGAAGACGTCCCAACCGCGAGGCGCGAGGGACGCGAAGGCGATGGTCCCCGTCGGGACCGGAGCACTCGATCGCCCAGGGTCAGGCAGGACTTCGGGAGCGGACCCTGAGCTTCCTTGGTTATCAGATGACACCATCGTGCTCTTCTATCTGCCGCCAGGTCAGGGGACCCAAACCGTCTTGACGTTCACGAATTCCCTGATTCCGAACGCGCCGAGCTCCCGGCCGTAGCCGCTCTCTTTGACCCCTCCGAAGGGCAGGCGCGGGTCCGACTGAACGTACGCGTTGACGAAACAGGAACCGGCCCGGATCTTCGCGGCGAGCCTCTCTCCACGTGCCCGTATCATCAATATATTCATAGAGTTGAATGCTGTCCCTGGTGCCGCCCACAGCTTCCACTACAGAACCACCGCTGGTGCGATGTTCGTGGGATCCGGCGTGGGGCAGGAAGGCCCCGGTGAGCTCTCATCCCGACCGCACCGTCCGACGCGATGTGACTCGGGAGGTCTTCGGGTGAACAGGGTCTACGAAGCACGGTGGGAGGAGTGGCTATGGCAACGAAGGGTGAGCGGAGGGCGCCTGTGAGGACGCTCGAGAGCGGAGACATCTACTTCCTCTACCGCCCTAGAGTCGGTGAGGAAGACCCTCTGGGGTTGGGCGACGTTCAGCGGCTCTACATGCTGCTGAGTCCCCGAGGGGACCGAAAGCAGTGCATGACGCACGCGGGATTCGCGCAATGAGCGAGCAGAAGGAGATTCCCCAGCTCGTGGACGGCCTCCGTCAAGGCGCGCCTCAAGTAGACGCTGCGGTCGGGATGGACCAGGCGGTGGAGGCTCACGACGCAGCGACGCAGACGAGGGATCGCCAGGCCGAAGACAAAGTTCAGACCCGGGCTAAAGACAATACTGTTCACTTAGCTGCCATTTGCAGGTATCCTCTCTTCGCACCCGATGGAGAGGAGAGACGCAATGGCCCTTACACTCGCGGAGTTGCCCAGCGGAGCTCGTCTGACGGACTACATCAGCCTCGG
>JACRCS010000293.1 GCA_016218905.1 Deltaproteobacteria bacterium | reverse complement strand
GCGGGGACGCTGTCGGTCTTCGGCCTCGTCTTCGTGGCGCCGCCGCTGGCGAAGTTCGCCCTGGAGTTCACCTCCACGGAGTACGTCTCCATCGTCTTCTTCGGCCTCACGCTCCTCTGCTTCATGGGCTCGGGGTCCCGGGTCAAGGCGTTCATGATGGCGGCAGTCGGGATCCTGCTCGGCACCGTCGGGATGGACCCCGTGCTGAGCCGCGACCGCTTCACGCTCGGGTTCGACTGGCTCATGGACGGCGTCGGTCTGATTCCTGTGCTCATGGGCCTCTTCGGCATCGCGGAGGTGCTCGCCAACCTGGAGGAGAAAGAACTCTCGCCGCTCGTCGACAAGATCAAGAACCTGCTCCCGAGCCGCGCCGACTGGGCTGCCTCCACCTGGCCTATGATCCGCGGGACCGTCATCGGCTTCTTCTACGGAATCCTGCCGGGCGGCAACGCCATCATCTCGTCCATCCTCTCCTACGGGGTGGAGAAGCGCCTCTCTAAGCACCCGGAGCGATTCGGCAACGGCGCCATCGCGGGCGTAGCGGGCCCGGAGGCGTGCAACAACGCCACGGCCACGTCGGCGTTCATCCCGCTCCTGACGCTCGGCATCCCCACGAACGCCGTCATGGCGATCGTACTCGCCGCCCTCATGATCCACGACGTGACGCCGGGGCCGCTCCTCATCGCGAAGCGCCCCGACATCTTCTGGGGCGTGATCGCCAGCATGTACCTCGGAAACATCATCCTGCTCGTTCTGAACCTTCCCCTCGTGGGCATGTGGGTCAAGCTCCTCAAGGTCCCCTACGCCTACCTCTTCTCCGCGATCCTCCTCTTCTGCCTCATCGGGGCCCACGCGGTCGGCGGCCTGATCTCAGACGTAGGCATCATGATCTTCTTCGGTGGCGTAGGGTTCCTGATGCGGAAGTTCGGCTACGAGCCGGCCCCGCTGGTGCTCGCTTACGTGCTGGGGCCGCTCTTCGAGGACAACCTCCGCCGGTGCCTCAACATCTCCGGGGGTGACTTCAGTGTCTTCTTCACGCGGCCGATCTCACTCGCCTTTCTGCTGATGAGCGTCGCCTTCCTCTCCTATCCCGTCGTCCCCTGGCTCTTCGGGGGGAGGGAAAAGCCCCTGCCGGCGAAGGCCTGATGACCGGCGCGAGCACGGAAGCCACCGGATTCGTCCTGCCGCGCGCCAAGCTGGGCGTGGTGGTCCTCTCGACGAACCTTACCGTGGAAGACGAGTTTAGGCGCATGATGCCGGCGGACATCTCGTACTACGTCGCCCGGTGCGTGATTCCCGATGCGTCGACGAGCGACCGGGAGAAGGAGGCCGAGCTCCTCGCGCTGGAAAAGAATCTGGGCGCAGCCGCCAGGTCGGTAGCGATGACCCGTCCGGAGTTGATCCTCTTCGCCTGCACCATCGGGAGTATGCTGGGAGGAGCCGGCTACGACCTCGCGGTCTCGGAGCGGATCGCACGGGCCACGGGCATTCCGGCGTTGACGACCGGCACCGCAGTCGTGGAGGCCTTGCGGTCCCTGGGACTGCGCAGGCTCACCGTCGTCAGCCCCTACCCGGAAGCGCTGGGGGTTGTCGAGAAGGGGCACCTCGAGGCGAGCGTTCCCGGCCTCTCGGTCCTTTCGATGAAGCACCTGGGCGTGGTCGGGTCCTACGAGAAGAACCTGCTTCCGGCCTCACTGGCCGCCGGCACGGCGAAGGAGGCGCTCGTGGCCGGGTGCGACGGACTGTTCGTGAGCTGCACGGCGTGGCCGACGCTCCAGGTGATCGAGCCCCTCGAGAGAGAGCTGGGGCTGCCGGTGATCACCAGCACCCAGGCGAGCCTCTGGGCCTGCCTTCGCCGCTGCGGGATCCGGGACCGTCTGCCCTTCGGCAGGCTCTTCGCCGCGTGAACGCATACGGAGACGTCATGTACAAAGATGATCTGAGCCTGGAGCAGATCCTGGACATCCAGGTGGACCGGGAGCGTCTCGAGCGGGTGAAGAGCCTGGTCCGGTTCGACATCCCCGGGATTTCCGAGGAGGTGAAGGACTTCCTCGTCAGCCAGCAGCTCGAGTTCGTCAACATCCAGTACGCTCGCTTCATGGCGGGGGTAAAGTTCACTCAGCAGGACGTCTTGGACCTCCTCCGGGGCGTCGTCGACTGCCACGCCCACGGCGGCTCCGACCCCTTCGACCGGCTCCTGCTCGAGGACGAGATCGCCATGGAGTACAGCCGGGTCGGGGCGCGGGCGGTCGTCTTCAAGACCTGGTTCACCCCCTCGGCTTCGCGGATCGCGCTGGCCCGGAAGTACCTCCGGAAGTGGGGCGACGAGACGGGAATCGAGCCCGCCGAGATCTTTGGGGGGATCACGCTCAACTCCTCGGTGGGCGGCATCAATCCCGACGCGGTGAAGCGTTGTCTCGGCTTTCCGTGTTTCCAGTACGTGTGGCTGCCGATGGTCGACTCCTACCATCACCGGCGGCTCGTCTACGATGACTGGTCCGGGGCCGGCATCCGGCTCCTCGACGAGAAGGGGAGGGTGCTCCCGGAGGTGACCGAGGTCCTCCGCATCGCCGCAGACCGGGACCTCATCGTCGGGTCGGGCCACTACCCGTACGCGGATACGAAGGTCGTCTTCGAAGAGGCGAAGCGCGTAGGGGTGAAGCGGTTGGAGATCGTCCACCCGGCCCACATCCATAGCAAAACACTCATCTCCGAGATGAAGGAGGCCGCTTCCGAGGGCGTGAAACTGATGCTCTCGGGTCTCGGGACCACGGCCTTTCCGCTCCACGAGACGGGGCCCGTCTACGCCGTGCGGATGCTCCGGGAGGTGGGAGCGGAGCACTTCTGCTACGGCTCGGACTTCGGGCAGATCCACAACCCTTCCCACGTGATCGGGACGGAGTGGACGATCAAACTTCTCTTCGCGTACGGAGCGTCGAAAGACGATCTGAAGAAGGTCTTCCAGACCAACCCCGCCAGACATCTGGGTCTCGACAGTCGTTAGCGGTT
This sequence comes from Deltaproteobacteria bacterium, assembly GCA_016218905.1. The sequence continues at coordinate 8,425 of JACRCS010000293.1, read as the reverse complement.
AGCGTCGGATTGGTCAGATTGGTTTGATTGGTTTGATTGGTTTGGTTGGACAAATAGGACCAATGAGACAAACCGGACTAACAGGACCGACGAACTACACCACCACCAGAGGAGGAAGGGGGAACGATGGGAAAGCTGCTAGGCAAGGTTTTGGCGCTCTGGATCCTGCTCGCGGTGCTCGTGGGCCTCGCCGGCGTGCCCGTGCAGTATCCGGCGGAAGCGGCCGAGGAGTACCCGAACAAGCCCGTCACGTACACGATCTTTTGGCCCCCGGGCGGTCGTTCCGACCTCGTGGCGCGCCTGGTGACCCCGTACATCGAGAAGCACCTGGGGACGCCGGTGGTGGTCAACAACAACGTGGGCGGCGCGGGCGTCATCGGCCACAAGGTCGTCAAGGAAGCGAAGCCGGACGGCTACAACCTGGCGCAGAGCGGCACGACCGTGATGTTCCAGTACACGAAGCCCGGCATCAGCAAGGACGATTACACCTGGATTGCCAACATCTACTCGGCGCCGTTCGTCGTCGCGGTGCCTTCGAGCTCGAAGTTCAAGAGCATGAAGGAGCTCGTCGACTTCGCGAAGGCAAACCCGAGTAAGCTCCGCCACGGCAACAGCGGCACCGGGAGCACGACCCACCTGGGGAGCACGGGCTTCGGCATGAAGACCGGCCTCGTCTTCACGCAGATCGCCTACAAGGGCGAGGGGCCCGCCGTGATCGGTCTTGCCTCGGGCGAGGTCGACCTCGCCTTCGGTCCGATGGTCGCCTTCAAGCAGATGGTCGAGGCCGGGAAGCTCCGGGTCCTGGCCGTGGCCGGGCCCAAGCGGCTCAAACAGCAGCCGCAGATCCCCACGTGCAAGGAGCTAGGCTACGACTTCAACTGGGAAGCCTGGGAGGCGATCTTCGGGCCGAAGGGCCTCGCCGAGAACAAGGCCGTCTGGCCGAAGCTCTCCGCCGCCATCAAGAAGGCGCTCCTCGACCCCGAGCTGGATCAGAAGCTCGCCTCCCTCGGGCTCGACGTCGAGTACCGGACCGGCGACGACGAGCTCAAGTGGCTCGAGGATGAGGACCGCGAGACGAAGAAGATCATCTACGAGCTAGGGCTTCAGTACTAACCGTAGGAAGGCCAAGGTTGAGGTTGAGGCTGAGGTCGAGGATTGAAGGACGCCTCGACCTCAACCCCAACGTTCCCTCAACCTCAACCTTAACCTTAACCTTGACCTCAGTCCAATGGAAACGCGCGAGCTGCGGATCGCCTCCGGCCGGGGGCGGTTCGTCGACGACATCCACCTGCCGGGGATGCTCCACCTGGTCTTCGTCGGGAGCCCGTACGCGCACGCTCGGCTGGTGCGGGTCGACGCCTCGGCGGCGCGGGCCGCGCCGGGAGTCGCGACGGTCCTCACCGGACGGGACCTCCTCGGGACCACGGACCCCCTGCCGGTGCTGGCCCAACTGAAGGCCCTGGGCTGGGAGTGGCGGGAGTGCGAGGCGAGGCCGCTCGCGGTGGACAAGGTCCGCTTCTTCGGCGAGCCGATTGCGGCGGTGGTGGCGGAAACCCGGGACCAGGCGCTCCGGGCTGCCGAGCGCGTGGAGGCGGAGTACGAGGTCCTCCCGGCCGTCACGAGCGCCCGGCAGGCACTGGAGACCGGCAGTCCGCTCCTCTACGAGGAGTGGGGCGACAACGTCCAGGCCCACCGGACGTATCGCTGGGGTGACGTCGACGCGGCCTTCGCCCGGGCTGACCTCGTCGTGCCCGTCTCCTGGCGCGAGGGCCGGGCTTCCGGCTTCCCCATCGAGCCGAGGGGCTGCGTGGCCGTGCACGATCCGGTGATGGACCTGCTGGTGGTGAGGGGCTCCATCCAGTGCCCCTTCCGCGCCCGACAGACGCTGGCGCACGTCCTCAGGAGGCCCGTCAACCGGGTCCGCGTCGAAGCCGTCGACATCGGCGGGACCTTCGGCAACAAGATCAACGTCTGGAAGCACACGGTCGTCGCGTACGCGGCGCTCGTCACCGGCCGGCCGGTGAAGTGGCTCGAGAGCATGCGGGAGTTCATCGCCACGGGCCCGCACCAGCGAGACGTCTCCTGGGAGGGCGAGGCTGCGGTCACCCGCGACGGGCGGCTGCTGGGGCTTCGCTGCCGCTTGGTCCAGGACCTGGGCGTGGAGGTCTCGAACCGCGGCTACGCCGGGGGGAGCCTCCCGGCCGCGTGCTGCGCCCTGCCGAACGCTTACCGGATCGGCGCCCTGGAGGTCGACGCCTACGGGGTCGTGACCAACAAGTCCTTCTACTGCGCCTACCGCGGTTACGGGAAGGACAAGGGGATCCGATTCATGGAGCGGGTCATGGACCGGACGGCGAGGGCGTGCGGGCTGCCGCTCCACGAAGTCCGGCGCAGGAACTTCATCGGCCCCGACGAGTTCCCCTACGAGCAGCTCACCGGCTACGTCTATGACAGCGGCAACTACCCCGCCGTGCTCGAGAAGGCCTTGGACGTCGCCCGCTGGGAGGAGTGGCGGGAGAAGCAGCGGGAGGCCCGGGAGCGGGGGCGCTACCTCGGGATCGGGCTCGCCTTCCTCGTCGAGCCGGCAGGGGTCGCCTCGGCGAACGTCACGAGCGGAATCGCGCAGGCGCGGATCCGCCTCACGCCGGACGGCATCGTCGAGGTCTACAGCGACCGGACCGAGGTGGGGCAGGGCGCGGAGGCGAGCCACCGGAAGGTGGTGGCGCAGATCGTGGGGCTTCGGCCCGAGCAGATCGACGTGCCCGCGGTCACCTCGGACGTCGCAGGCATCGGGCCGGTCTCCAGCCGCGGCTCGGTCTACTCCCTCAGCGCGGTCGTCCGGGCCGCGAGGAAGTTCCGCGACAAGCTCGCCCTGCTGGCCGCCTCGTTGTGGCGGGAGGAGGCGTGCGGGATCGAGATCCGCGACGGCGTCGTGCGCTCCGGGGCCGACCCGGAGAAGGCGCTCACGCTCGCCGAGCTCGCCCGGAAGCTCTACTTCGTGCCCGGGCCGCGGGGCCTTACCGAAGACCTGCTCCTCGGCGACGACTACCTGCCCGAGGTCTCGGCCACCTGGTTCTCTCCCAACACGGCGAAGCACCCGTCGAGCACGTACGCGTCGTACTGCGCTTCCGCCGACGTGGCGGTGGTGGAGGTGGACGTCGAGACCGGCGTTACGAGCTTCCTCGACTACTTCCACGTGCACGACGCCGGAACGATCATCGACGCCGAAGCCGTGGACGGGCAGATTCACGGGGGCGCCGCGCAGGGCATCGGCGAGGCCCTCTTCGAGGAGCTCGTCTACGGGGAGGACGGGGACCTCCGCACCGGCTCCTACACCGACTACCTCTTCCCCACGTTCGTGGACGTGCCGCCCATGGAGACGGCCCACCTGGAGACGCCTTCGCCCTTCACCGAGCTCGGCACCAAGGGCATGGGCGAGGCGCCTTCCATTGGCGCCAAGGCGGCGGTGATCAGCGCCATCGAGGACGCACTGTCCCCCCTCGGCGTGAACGTCGAGGAGGCCCCGGCCACGGCCCAGCGGGTGCGGGGCTGGATTCGGAAGGCGTCGAACCAGAGGCGGTCGGGAGGAGCTCCTTGAACGTCCGAATCGTCACCGAAGTCAACGGGCAGACGCGCGAGCTCGACGTCCACCCCGGCACGACCCTCCTGGACCTCCTGCGGGAGCAGCTCGGGATCACGAGCGTCCGGCGGGGTTGCGAGGAGGGCCAGTGCGGGGCTTGCACGGTCCTCCTCGATGACCGGCCGGTGTATGGCTGTCTGACCCTCGCGGTGCAGGCGGACGGCCGGCGCCTGACGACGGTGGAGGGTCTCCCCACGCCGCCCGGCGGGGTGCACCCGCTGGTCCAGGCCTTCGTCGACCATCACGGGCTCCAGTGCGGGTACTGCACCTCCGGGCTCATCCTCGCGGCCTACGCTCTCCTGCGCCGGAACGAGGCGCCCTCGCCGCAGGAGATCCGACAGTCGATCTCCGGAAACCTCTGCCGCTGCACGGGATACGTGAACATCGAGAGGGCCGTGGCGGCCGCGGCAGCTTCCAAGACGGCCGGAGAGTGGCCGCGATGAGGAACTTCGTCGGAGTTCGGACCTTTCCGGAGGAGCTCACCTACCACCGGCCCTCGACCCTGGAGGAGGCGCTCGAGCTGCTCGGGGAAGGCACGTCCGGGCGGAAGGTGATCGCGGGCAGCACGGACGTCGTGCCGATGGTGCGGCGCGGTTCGCTCGTTCTTCCGCCGGGAGGCGGGCTCGTGGACGTGACCCGCCTTCCGGGCTTCCGGGAGATCGGGGTCCTCGACGGCCGGGTGCACGTCGGGCCGGCGGTGACCTTGCAGGAACTGACGGACTCGCCCTTGATCCGCCGGCACGCACCCCTCCTCGCCCAGGCTGCCGGCAAGATGGCTTCCGCTCAGGTGCGAAACATCGGGACGGTGGGAGGAAACCTCTGCACCGCCTCGCCCGGCGGTGACACCGCTCCGCCACTGCTCGCCCTCGAGGCGGAGGCGGTCCTCCGGAGCGCCGGCGGCGAGCGGATCGTCGCCCTCGCGGAGTTCTTCACGGGTCCGGGAAGGACCGTGCTCCTCCCCGGCGAACTCCTCACCGGACTTCGCTTTGAGGCGATGGCGCCGGAAGAGCGGTCCTGCTACCTGAAGCTCGGCCGGCGCAAGACCTTCACGCTGGCCGTCGTGTCGGTTGCGGCGCGGGTCGCTTTCGACGGGAACGTGATCCGGAAGGTCCGCCTGGCCCTCGGGGCCGTCGCTCCCACGCCGCTCCGCGCCCGAGCCACCGAACGGGCCCTCGCCGGGAGGCCGTTCGAGCCCGAGACGGTGGAGGCCGCCGCTCGCGTCCTGCGGGAGGAGATCGATCCCCGGTCGTCCGCCAGGGCGTCGGCCGAGTACCGCCGGGACCTGGCGGAGACCCTGCTCGGCCGGGCGCTCTCGACCTGCTTTTCGGCGAGCTGAGCGCCGAGAGCGCGGTTGTCGGTGATCACTGATCACTGTACAACGCTCCGTCTCGACCGGCCGGTCCGCCCCCGCTAAAGCCTCGCGATCTCGAGCCGATAGAAGCTGGGTGTTTCGGCCCGAAACGGTGTCTCTGTAGCAGGGGAGGCCATGGATGCTCGCTTGGTGAACCCGTTCATCGCCTCGACGTTCCACGCCATGAAGACCATGGCCGGCATCGAAGTCACACGGGGAGTGCCTTTCATCAAGGGCACGTTTCAGGCGCTCTCCGACATCAGCGGGATCATCGGCCTGGCCGGAGAAGCCGCCGGCGCAGTGGTCCTCTCGTTCCCCTTCGGGCTGGCCGGCAGAGTATACGAGGCGATGACGGGAGAGTCCGTCGCCGAGCGGGACCACCGCCTGGTCGACGCGGTCGGCGAAATCGCCAACATGGTGGCGGGCGGCGCCAAGGCGGCGATGGCCGACCTCGACGTGAACTTCCGGATCAGCGTGCCGAGCGTCGTGGTCGGGCCTCTCCACAGCGTTTCGACCAAGAACGGTGCTCCCTGCGTCATCGTTCCCTTCCAGATCGGAAGCGACACCTTCTGGGTGCAGATCTCCCTCAAGCTCGGGGGCTGTCCCTCCACCTGAGCATGCGTAGGGCGGGGCTTGCCCCGCCGCAATCCCCCTTTCGGCGGGGCAAGCCCCGCCCGACTAACGGCTGAGATCGGGTCCGTCGCACTGGCCAAGCCGCGCGGACTCCGGCACAATTCAGGCTCATGATCTCCGTCGTCGACCTCAACGCGGACCTGGGTGAAAGCTTCGGGGCGTACTCCCTTGGCGCCGACGCCGAGCTCGTGGGCTCGATCACCTCGGCCAACGTGGCGTGCGGTTTTCACGCGGGCGACCCGCGGGTCATGGCGCGGACCGTCGCGCTCTGCGCCGGCGCCGGGGTGTCTGTGGGAGCCCATCCCGGGACGCCGGACCTGCAGGGGTTCGGCCGGCGCTCGCTGGAGGTGGAGCCAGGCGCGGCGTACGAGTGGGTGCTCTACCAAGTGGGCGCCCTCGACGCCTTCGCCCGCGCCGCCGGCACGCGGCTGCGCCACGTCAAACCTCACGGATACCTCTACAACCTCGCCGCCGTGGACGAGCGGGTCGCCGAAGAGATCTCCCGCGCCGTGCGGGACTATGACCCCGACCTGATCCTGATGGCGCTCTCCGGCTCCGTCCAGGAGAAGGCCGGAAGGGCGGCGGGCCTGAGCGTGGCGCGAGAGGCCTTCGTCGAACGGGCCTACCTTTCGGACGGGACGCTCGCGCCTCGCAAGCTCGCCGGCGCGGTGATCCGCGACCCGGAGGCCGCGGCGCAACGCGCCGTGGCCCTTTGCCGGGAAGGGCGGTTGCCTGCCCTGGACGGCGGGGAGGTCGAACTCACGGCCGACTCGTTCTGTATCCACGGCGACAGCCCCGGCGCCGCCGAGTTCGCCCGGACCGTCCGGTCGGCGCTCGGGTCCGCGGGGGTTCGGATCGCGCCGCTGCCCGAGGTGCTGGCCCGCGCCGGCCTCGGTGGATGAATCCGGGGCGGCCCGGCGGGCCTCGACTCCTGCCTTGCGGCGACGCCGCGCTCACCGTCGAGTTCGGCGCGGAGATCTCGCCCGAGCTGAACGCGCGGGTGGTCGCGTTGGGAGACGCGTTGCGCGGGCGCCCCGGGATCGTCGCCCTCATCCCCACCTACCGTTCGCTTTTCATCCAGTACGACCCCTTCGAGGTCTCCTTCGAGGAGCTCTCCCTGGCCGTCGAACGCCTGCCCGCGGTGGGAGCGGTCGCCGTTCCACCGCCGGAGCCGGTGATCGAGCTGCCGGTCTGCTACCACCCGAGCCTCGCCCCGGACCTGGCCGGCGTGGCCCGGCTGCGCGGGCTGACGGTGGAGGAGGCCGTCGCGTTCCACGCCGCGCCCGTCTACCGGGTCTACATGCTCGGGTTCACGCCGGGCTTCCTCTTCCTCGGCGGCCTCGACCCGCGTCTCCACACGCCCCGGCTGCCGGAGCCGCGGAAGCGGGTGGAGCCCGGGTCCGTAGGAATCGCCGGGGCCCAGACCGGCGCTTACGCCATCGCCAGCCCCGGCGGTTGGCGCCTCATCGGCCGGACCCCGGTGAGGCTCTTCGATCCCGCCCGGGAACCGCCGGTGGTCGCGACACCCGGCATGGGGGTGCGTTTCGTCCCCATCGGGCTCGAAGAGTACCGGCGGCTGGAGGGCCGCGGAGGATGACACTCCTCACGATCCGCTCCCCCGGAGCCCTGGCGAGCGTCCAGGACCTCGGCCGGCCAGCGTTCCAGCACCTGGGAGTGCCGAGCGGGGGCGCCGCCGATCCGGTGGCCCTGCGGATCGCCAACGCGCTCGCGGGCAACGGTCCCGGCGCGGCGGGGCTTGAGCTCACGCTCGGCGGCTTCCACGCCGAGTTTCGGTCGGAAGCGGCCTGCGGGCTCGCCGGGGCGGACCTCGGCTTCCAGGTCGACGGGCGGCCGCTCCCTCCCGACACCGCCTTCGTCGTCCGGCCGGGTTCCCGGCTGCGGAGTCGGGGGCGGGTACGTGGCTGCCGGGCCTACCTGGCGATCCACGGCGGGATCGACGTCCCGCTGGTGCTCGGGAGCCGGTCGACGTACGCGCCCGCCGGCCTCGGAGGGTTCGAGGGCCGCGCCCTCCGAAGCGGGGACGAGCTCCCCGGGAAGGGCGGAGTGCCGGTCGGTTGGCGCGCCGATCTCCGGCCGACCCCCGACATCGTCCCGCCTTACCCGGCGCCGGGGAGCCCCGTCGTCCTCCGCGCCGTCCGAGGCCCCCAGGCGAGCGCGTTCACCGCGGCGGGCCTCGCGACCTTCTTCACGGCGGAGTTCGCGGTCTCCCCCCACGCCGATCGCATGGGGTACCGCCTCGAAGGACCACGGGTGGAGCACGCCGCGGAGCCGGACATCGTGTCCGACGGGCCGGCGTGGGGCTCGGTGCAGGTCCCCGGCGACGGCTGGCCCATCGTCCTCCTCTCCGACCGGCAGACGACCGGCGGCTACGCCAAGATCGCGACGGTGATCACGCGGGACGTCCCGCTCCTCGCGCAGGCGGTACCCGGCGATAGCGTCCGCTTCCGCGAGGTGGACCTGTGGGAAGCGCGGACGGTCTCGATGGCCGCCGAGCGGCGGCTGAGGGACTGGGAAGAGAGGGCAGCGGTTAGCGATTAGGTGTTGGCCGTCAGGAGCTACCGGTCTACGCCCCCGTCCGGCTCAGGCGACATGGGAAAGCTTTTCGCGGCCCTGTCGGCCGTCCTTGACCTCGCCTCGGGAGCCGTGCTAACCAAGCGTGTCCCTTTTAGTTTACGGCCGCGACGGCCGGCAGGTCGGCGGGCGCATGGAGGCGCAGGAGCCGACCACCGACGAAGCCGCGGCCGGAGGGACGTCCTCGGGCGGTCCACTCGGCCGCCGGG
>JACRCS010000292.1 GCA_016218905.1 Deltaproteobacteria bacterium | reverse complement strand
TGGGAATCGTGATCGTCCCCGTGCCGGTCGCCGGAAACGGGTTGGTGGCGCCGAGGCCCGCAGTGGAATAGGGCCCTTCGGGGCAGGACTCGCCGTTCAAGACGCAGAAGTTGTAGGAGAAACCGGCCGACGCCAGGGGACAGGCGGCGACACCGGCGGCCTTCACCGACGTGCTCGACACGGAGAGCGTAGGCGTTCCAGCGAGGACCTGTCCCGGCGCCGTCAGCGACAGGACGACGTCGGAGACGGCCACGGTCTTCGCGGCGTCGCCCGAGCAGGTGACCTGGTCTGCCTGAAGGCCCGGGCACTCAGCGGTCCGGAAGCCGCCGCGATAGGGCACTGAGACCCAGGTGCGGTAGCTTCCGGGCCGCTGAAGGCCCGGGCTCGTCTCGCCCGGCTGTGTGAAGGAGGTCGGTGTGCAGGTGGCTCCCGTACAGCCTGCCTCGAGCCTGAGGTCGTCGGCCCCGGTCTCGCCGACCGGGACGCGGGCGAAGTACCAGCGCCGACCGGTCGTCAGCGGGCTCCCTTCGGAGACGTCCTCGAGCCCGCCGCCTGAGAGAAGGGTGGCGCTCCGAAGGAGCTGGCGCGGGATCTTCCAGTTGACCCGGTGCGTCGCGAGCGACGAAGTGCCCCCGTTGAGGGCGTTCTGCACCTCGAAGCCGATCGTCAGCTGCCTGTCACACGGAGCGGCGGCCGAGAAGTCCGGCGCCCCGGCAGGGACCGTCCAGGCCCCGTTCGTCGTCACCGACTCCCAGCAGCCCGCGCCTGTCGACGGGACGGGGGCCGAGCCTCCCTGCGGGACCTGGGCCGGATCGCACGGACCGATCAGCATGGCCTGGGACGGGAAAGGCCCGCCCGCCGTGACGTGCAGGTCGGCCTGCTTCAGCCGAAAAGTGGTCCCGCTGGAGTCGAGCGGGTTTCCGTCGTGGAAGTCGTGGTCGAGCCGCCAGTCGAGAAGCGGCTGGACGACGTCCCCGGGCGAGTACGTGGGCGTGACGCGCAGCTGGTCGCCGACGAAGACGGTCCCTCCGTCGAGAACCGGCGTGGCGGCGCCTCCTGCGTAGGGCACCTGCTCGACGCCGAGGGTGGCGGCTGCGGGGCTAGGCACGAGCGAGCAGTTGAACGAGGTGACGTAGGTGGCAAGACGATTGCCGTGGTAGAGGTAGAGGTTTCCGTTGGACGCGCGAAAGCCCGTGAGCGCCAGGGCCTGAGCGGGCGTCGCGAACGGCGACACGGAATTCGCCAGGTTCACCGGGAAGTCCGTGGAGGAGTGGATCTCCGGCTTCAACGCGCCGGACGTGGTCCCCTCGAAGAAGAGCGCGAGGAGGGTGCCGTCGAAGGGGAGGAGAACCACCTGGCCCTGGGCGTACTTCGCCCCGGTCGGGGGGGTGTACGTACCCATCCTCGCCAAGTCGCCTGTCACGGGGTCGACCCGGTTCAGCGTCACGGCGGCGGAGGCGACGTAGGAGCCCGAGAACTTTCCCCCTTCCGTCAGGAGGTAGAGCGACCCGTCCCCTGGGTGGCGCGCCGCGCTCACGCCGAGGAAGAGGAAGTTCGTCGCCGGAATGCCGAGCTGGGACGCGGAGTAGAGCCTCGATGTGAAGTTCCTCGTCAGGCCCGACGCCGGCGTCCCGGGATTCGAGACGTCGATAACGGCGAGGGCGTCCGGAGCCCAGGCCACGACGTACGACCGGCCCGCAGCCTCGACGGCGGTGATCCCCATCGGGGACGTCAGGCCGACGTTGCGGATCACCTCGGAATAGATACCGTTCTTCACACTGGCGCCGACGTTGCTCTGGTAGTCGGTGATGTCGGACGCGTAGATCCCTCCGGCGGAGACGGAGAAGCCCAGGTACCTCGTCCCCGCCTTCACGACGGCGACGCCCGAGACCTGTTCTCCCGCGGGGAGGAAGTCGCCTCCGGCGGAGAGCATCCCACCCGAGTAGGTCATGGCGACCGAACCGTAGCCGACGGTGTCGGTCCAGGGCTGGAGCGCGCGCAGGCCGTCAGCCGAAAGGGCGATCGGACCGGTCCGCTCCTGGCCGTCGCCGTTCTTCGGGTAGTGGTCGTCGCCCAGGAGGTTCTCGATGGAAGTCCGCGACGGCGCGCCGGGGCTCGCGAGGCTGTAGACGAGGAAGCCGTAGTTGTAGCGGACTGCCAGGCGATAGGCGCCGGCGGTTCCGCCGAGGCTCAGCGAGTCCTGCCGCCCCTGGAAACCGGCGGGAAGCCCCGATGTCGGAGGGTCGAACCTGGAGGGAGCCGCCAGGAGCTGGCACTGCGCGTCGGTTCGCTGCGAGATTCCGGCGAGGCCGAGACAGGCGACGGCCGCCAATCGGGAGAACGAGCGGGCCGGTGAAGAGAGCATCGTGAATCCCCCTCGGGAAGGCTACCGCAGGACTCCCGGTGGAAGTGATCTCACCTCACGCTCTTCCAGGCGGGCCCCGTCTGTCTCCGGGAGGGGAGGGGCTCTCAGCGTCCGGCGAGGGCCATGGAGTGGTGGGCCGGCTCCCAGCGGCGAACGTGCTCGCTCGCGGCGGCCTGACGGATCTTCTTGGCCAGAGCCGTGTGGAGCGCGTGCCCGGCGCGGTGCGCCACGATGTGCCCGACGACCGGGCGCCCGACGAGAGCGAGGTCGCCGATCAGGTCGAGCGTCTTGTGCCGCACGAACTCGTCCGCGTAGCGGAGGCCGCCGTTCACGACGTCGGTGTCGCCGACGACGATGCAGTTCTCTTCGCTCGCGCCCCGGGCGAGCCCCTTCGAGCGGAGATAGTCGTACTCGGCGAGGAACCCGAAAGTCCGGGCCGGGGCGACGTGGTCGGCGTAGATCTCAGGAGTCAGGACGAGGGAGATCGACTGCCGGCCGATGGCCGGGTTCGGGAAGTCTATGGAGTAGGAGACGCGGAGCTCCTTGGCCGGGCGGATCTCGATCCATTTCCCGTCGTCGCCGTGGACGGAGAGCGTGCTCGGTACCGCGAAGGGCCGGGCGGCGGAGCCGAGGGAGACGAGGCCGGCTTTCCGGATCTCGGTGACCCAGGGAGCGGAGCTGCCGTCGAGAATCGGGACCTCGGGACCGTCGATCTCGACCGTCAGGTTGTCCAGGCCGAGCCCGACCGCGGCGGAGAGGAGGTGCTCGATCGTCCCCACCTCGCGCCCGGGCTCGCCGAGCGACGTCGCGTAGTCGAGACGGCCCGCCTCCTCCGCGACCGCCGGGATGACGACGCCGATGTCGGTCCGCACGAAGGCGAATCCCCGGCCCGAGGGGGCGGGGCGATGGGTGGCGCGGACTTCGCGCCCGGAATGAAGGCCGACCCCGGAGACCGAAATGGTGCGGCCGAGGGTCGTCTGCAACCTCATCACGCCCCGCCTACGCACGAGAGGTGCCAGCTGGACTCTTCAGAAACCATTGGATTTCGGGCACCTGGCGGTTACCGACGGGGATGGGGAGTTGAATCTCCGCCTCAGGGTGTGGCGGGGACGCAACACTAGAATCCGGGATCCGAACCGGTTCCCTGGCGGACGTTGGAAGCTGACCTGCTCCGAGCGCCTCCGACGGGCATACTCCGGCCCGTGGAAGCGCTCCAGTCGACCACCGCCTTTCAAACCGTCACGCGGATCGCCCTTCCGGCTCGTGCCCTCCGGGAGGGGCGCTCGTGACGGCGCGTCCCGCCGCCCTGTCGGGGAAGCCGGGGAAGAAGACGAAAGACGCCGACGTCCGGCCCGTCGCGAGGAACCGCAAAGCCTTCCACGAGTACTTCATCGACGAGAAGGTGGAGGCGGGGCTCGAGCTGACCGGCACCGAGGTGAAGTCGCTCCGCGAAGGGCGCGCGAACCTCACGGACGGTTGGGTCGAGTTCGCGAAGGGGCAGGCCTGGCTCCACGGCGTCCACGTCTCCCCCTACGACCCGGGCTC
>JACRCS010000291.1 GCA_016218905.1 Deltaproteobacteria bacterium | reverse complement strand
CGCACGGGGCGTGCTTCGCGTACAGGCCCCTCTTCCGGACGGCAGCGATGATGGGTCGGGCCTTGGTGCGCCCCAAGGTGTGGTAGGGATGCCAGTAGAGCAACACATCAGCAAACTGCTGTGCGCACTGGGTAAGCGGCTTCCTCTTGTCGGCCCCGTGTGGAGGCGCCTGAACAAGCCGATCTACGCCCTCAGGGCGAAACGATTGCTTCGATCGAGGAGGTCGGAGTCGGTTCCCGTCAAGTTGGAGCTTGGTGCCGGGAAGAAGCGCGGGACCCATGGCTGGGTGACGGTCGACATGACCAGGGAGTGTGATCTGTTCTGGGACCTCAAGTGGGGGCTCCCCTTCCCCGACGACAGCATTGCGGCCATCTACTCGTCCCACTTGTTGGAGCATTTCAGCTATGCTGAGCTTCAGGCGCTGCTGAAGGAATGCCTGAGGGTCCTCGTTCCTGGAGGTGAATTCAGCGCCTGCGTTCCGGACGTTGCCTTCTACATGCGAGGCTATCTGTCGCCGCATGAATTCGACAGGGAGGCCCACATAGGGCACATAGAAGGATTTAAGTATCTGTCGCCCATCGACTGTCTGAATTACGTGGCCTACATGGGCGGCCACCACTTGCACATGTTCGATATAGATGGACTCATTGGCGTGTTGAGGCATTCCGGGTTCCGTAGCGTACATCAAATAGATTTCGATGGCCGTATTAATTTGGAAGAGAGAAGGATCGGCTCCATCTATGCGATGGCAATAAAGTGATATAGGCACTGGGCGCACGGATATACACCACTATGGGCGGAGTTAATGTATGAAGTTTATCAAGAGGATTTTCGTAAGAAGATCCTTGTACTGGTTTTGGCGCAGGCTGTATTGCCTGGCACTCAGGGGAATTGGAGTCCTTAATTATGAAAGCCCAAGGCTCAGTGGCGAAGAACATTTCCTTAAGGAATATCTGGGATCGTTAGTCGAAAGACGGCCCGTCGTCTTGGACGTGGGGGCGAACGACGGATCGTACGTGTCTCTCGTAAGATCCATACGTCCGCACGCCGTCGTATATGCCTTTGAACCGCACCCGGATACCTATGAGAGGTTGCGCAAGAATGTGGGTGACGCTGGTGTCACGTGCTTCAATTTTGGTTTCGGGGACAAGGAAGGCAGTGAGCGACTCTACGATTACGCCAATTCGGACGGGACGGCACATGCTTCCCTGTATTCCGAGGTGTTCAAAGACATTCATAAGGCCGATGCCATTTCGCACGATGTGCGCTTGCGAACGTTGGATGATTTCGTCCGAGAGTACGGCGTAAAGCAGATAGATCTGTTGAAGCTCGATACCGAGGGGAACGAATTCAAGATCCTGCAGGGCGCCAGAAGAGCCATAGCCTACGGAGTAGTGAGGGCGATTCATTTTGAATTCAACGAGATGAACATAGTCAGCGGCTCCACGTTCAAACAATTCGTGGACCTTCTTTCTGACTATTCGCTATACAGAATGCTGCCCGACGGATTGGTAAAATTGGACTACAGCCCGATAGACTGCGAAATCTATGCCTATCAAAACATTGTGGCTGTGAGAAATCCTGGGAGATCGGCTTAGAATTGATCCTTTCGTCAGCGAAACGCCGCTCATTCCAGGTCTGGAGGATTGGATGAGCACAATAGGGAAGGTGTTGGGGGGCGCCGCGTGGGTGGCCGGTCGCTTTCGAACCGCGCTCGGCATGGTGCAGTGCCTGGGTGCGCCGGCTCCGGCGCCGCGGAGCATTGCTTTGTACTTCGACCTGAATGACGGGTGCAACCTCCGCTGCGTGATGTGCAAGGGCAGAAAACCGTCAGGACGGCAGCGCGTGATGGACGAGGACTTCTTCACACGGCGCGCGCCGGCCCTCTTTAGACTAGCGGAGGACTTTCAATTTGGATGTACCTGTGAACCGTTGATGGTCCCGTACTTCGAGAGGGCCCTCTCTGTGCTGAGTAAGAACCTCAGTCCGGGCATTAGAGGAAAGTCCATTTCAAACGGAACGCTGCTTACGGACGCCAAGGCAAGCGCCATCATCGATTCGGATGTCTTTCGTGTCGTCAGCTTTTCGATGGACGCATCGAGCGAAAAACTCTACGAGGAGATCCGCAGGGGCGCGAAACACAAAAAGGTCCTCAGTAACATCGGCAGACTAGTCAATTATCGGAACAGCCAGCGGAGCCAAGCCAGCCTTGAATTCAACTTCACTATCATGCGGAAGAACGTGCACGAACTCCCGGCTGTAATTGAACTTGCAGCTGATCTGGGAATTGACCGTGTCACCACCCATAAGTTGTTTCCAGACGACTACGGGTTTCTCGATGAAACGTATCTGAAATCCATACGCGAGAGCCATATTGCTGCGGAAGCCGCAGCGCGCGATAAGAACGTGGGCTTCGTCGGTCAGCAGTACGAGGCACTGGTCGACCCACCGGAGATGCAGACGCCTCGTGAGTGTGCCTTTCGAACAGGGCCCATGGATCTCAGGATGGACGCGACAGGACAATTGAGCCCCACCTGCCTCTTGGTCTCGGGGCCCCTGGGAAACATCGCCTCAGCTGGGCCGACGGAGATGCTCGAAACCATGAAGGCCCGATATCTGTTCCGGTGCTTTCAGTCGGTGCCCGCTGGGAAGTGCACCAAGTGCTACGCCTACCGGAGCCGACCCCAGGACGAAAGAGAGCCCAGGGAGTTGTCGCCATGACGACGGTTGGGAGACTCGATCCTGTGCGCGAGTCGGCCGTCTTATTTCTCATTTTCAACCGCCCAGATACCACGCGTAGGGTGTTCGGCGAGATCCGCCGGGCCCGACCCGCGAGGCTCTACATAGCCGCCGACGGACCGCGGACGCACGTCCCGGGGGAGGGGGACCGATGCGCAGCAACACGCTCGATTCTCGGCGAAGTCGACTGGCCGTGCGACGTGCACACGCTTCTCCTGGATACGAATCTCGGCTGCCGCCGCGCGGTGAGTTCCGCCATCACTTGGTTCTTCGAGCAGGAGGAGGAAGGGATCATCCTGGAAGACGATTGCCTCCCGCACCCGACGTTCTTCCACTACTGCCGAGACCTGCTGGAACGATACCGAGACGATACACGCATCGCCATGGTGAGTGGAGACAACTTCCAATTTGGACGACGGCGCACCGAGTACAGTCATTACTTCTCCCGCTATCCCCATATCTGGGGCTGGGCGAGTTGGCGGAGGACGTGGAGCCGCTACGACGTCGACCTGAAGGGCTGGCCGGAGGTCCGCGACGGGGACTGGTTGAGGGACTACTTCGGTCGAAGGAGTGTCGCGGACTTTTGGCGCCGCACGTTCGAGGACACCTATCGGGGGAAGGTGGACACCTGGGACCACCAACTCACGTTCTCCTGCGTCACGAACTCCTGGCTGTGTGTCGTGCCCAGCGTCAACCTCGTATCGAACATCGGGTTCGGCTCCCTGGCGACGCGGACCCAGGGACGGAGCCGGCTGGCGGAGCTCCCCACCGAGGCAATGAAACTCCCCCTGACCGCTCCGCCCTTCGTCATTCGGGACGACCAGGCTGACCGCGTCACCGAGGACGAACAGTTCCGCCTGGGGCTGGCGGGCCGGGCAAGCGGTTTTCTCGGCCGAATCCGGGGGCAGGCGTGAACTGTCGCGTCTGTGGGGCCGCTTCCGCCCCTTTCGGTCGGGCCCGGATCCGCGGACAGCACGAGGTAGCGTACTTCCGCTGCACGCAGTGCGGGTTCGTCCAGACCGAGCAACCCTACTGGCTGGAAGAGGCCTATCGGGAGCCGATCAACCGCTCGGACACGGGCATCCTGGCGCGAAACTATGCGCTGGCGCGGATCACCGCGGCCCTCCTGTGGGGGCTCTTCGACCCTCGCGGCCGTTTCGTCGACTACGGGGGCGGGTACGGCGTCTTCGTCAGGCTCATGCGCGACATGGGATTCGACTTCTGGTGGCACGATCCCCACGCCCCGAATCTGTTCGCGCAGGGCTTCGAGTTCAGGCCCGGTTCGGGGCCGGTCGAGCTGGTCACGGCGTTCGAGTGCGTCGAGCACATGGCGGAGCCGGTGGCCGAGGTGGAGGAGATCCTCCGGATCTCGCCCAGTCTCCTGCTCTCGACCGAAGTGGTTCCGGAGCCGGCTCCGCCCCCGGGCCGCTGGTGGTACTACGGGCTCGACCACGGCCAGCACCTGGGCCTGTTCACCGTGCGGGCCCTCTCGGTACTCGCGCGGCGGCTCGGCGGAGAGCTCTGCTCCGCCGGCCCCCTGCACCTTCTGACCCGACGGAAGCGCTCGGCGCTGCGGTTCCGCTGGCTCGTGCACGCCGCCCCAGTGCTGTGGCCCCTCGTCCGCCGGGGCCGCACGTCGAGGACGGCGGCCGATTCGGTGCAGGCACGAGACGAGCCGTGACGCCCCCCTACGACCGCTATTTCGACAACCGCAGCGTCTCCCCAGACGAATACCGCGGCTACCAGCTTCCCCGCTACCTGCTGGACGCCCTGCCGCCCGGCAGGAACGCGCGGATCCTCGACATCGGCTGCGGGTTTGGCCAAACCCTGGAGGGGCTCGGCAGGCTCGGCTATGCTAGCGTGCGGGGCGTCGACGTTTCTTCCCAGGCCGTGGAGGCGTGTGCCGCCAGAGGCCTGCGGGTCGTCTTGATCGAGGACCTGCGCGCCTTCTGCGAGACGTCGGCCGAGCGGTTCGACTTCGTGCTCATGAGCCACGTGCTCGAGCACCTGCCGAAGGCCGAGATCGTCGACACGCTCCGGGCCATCCGCGAGCACCTGCTGGCCGTAGGCGGCGCGCTGCTGGTTATGGTGCCCAACGCGCAGTCTCCGACCGGCTGCTACTGGGCCTACGAGGACTTCACGCACACGACGATCTTCACGGCCGGCAGCCTCCTCTTCGTGCTGCGGGCCGCCGGGTTCGTGGAGGTAGCGCTCCTCGACCCCGACGGCATGGCCGACTCGCGGCCTTGGGCTCGCTGTCTCCGCAGGGCGTTCCTGCGCCTCTATCGGGCGGGATGGTGGGCCGTGAACGCCGCCACGTCGAGCTCCTTCCACCGGCCAAGCCCCCAGGTGTTCTCGTTCGAGGTCAAGGCCCTGGCCCGATGAAGACGACGTGGCGCAGCGGGACCGGCCGGCTGCTCCTCCTGGGCCTCGATGGGCTGTTCCAGGCGCGACACCGCGAATGTTCGGCGCGGCCCGGCGGGCGCAGGCGCATCTTGGTGGTGCGCCTAGACGCGTTCGGCGACTTTCTGCTCTGGACGCCCTCGGCCCGGCGTCTGAGGAAGCTCTACCCGCCCGAGACCCACGAGCTCGTGTTGGCAGCAAACCGCCTGTGGGCAGGCCTCGCGGCCGAGACGGGGTGGTTCGACCGGGTCATCCCGGTGACCTCGGAGAGGCTCGTGTCGCGGCCAAGCTACCGCTGGCAGACGTGGCGGATTCTTCGGGCCGTGGGCGCCGACGTCTGCCTCCAGCCGACGTTCTCGCGCCGGTTCCTCGTGGGGGATGCTGCGGTGCGGGCGAGCGGGGCGCTGGAGCGCGTGGGCAGCGCGGGAGACCTGGCCAACCGCACCGAGGGAGAACGGCGGCTGGGCGACGCCTGGTACACGAGGCTCCTACCCGCGGCCGCAGGACACTTGCATGAGTTGGAGCGAAACGCCGAGGTCCTCCGGGGACTCGGAGATGCCGAGGCGAAGGTCGAGGCGCCCCTGCTGCCGGGCGAGGGCGCCCTTCCCCAGGGTTTCGGGGCAGACCCATGGTACGTGCTTTTCGTGGGCGGGAGTGTCGCCCGGAAGAGGTGGCCCGCAGAGCGCCTGGCCCGGTTGGCCGAGCAGATCTACGCCGTCATCGGACTTCGGGCGGTTATCGGAGGAGGCGCTGGCGAAGAGGCCATCGGCGAGCGCGTGCGAGAGATTTCGGACGCGCCGCTGGAAAACTGGGTCGGCCGGACAAGCCTGCGGGAACTCACGGCGGTCGTGCGCCATGCGAGGTTCGTGGTGACCAACGATACCGGCGCAGTCCACCTGGCGGCCGCCACGGGCACCCCGGCCGTCTGCGTCGTCGGTGGTGGCCACTTCGGTCGGTTCCTTCCCTACCCGGAAGTCGAGTTCGGGAATCGGCCGGTTCCGATTCCAGTGTTTCACCGCATGCCGTGCTTCGATTGCGACTGGCGATGCATCTATCCGCTGGGGAGCGAGGAGGCCTCCCCGTGCGTGGCAGAGGTTTCCATGGAGGACGTCTGGCGCGCTCTGGGGAAGATCGCGGCTGACCAACAGTCGAAGGCTCCCCAGGGGCAACGCATGGGCGAGGCTCCCCCTCTTTGACGAGGACGAAGATGCGGCTAACGGCCGACACCCGGGCCACGCGGCCAGCGGTCCGCGCGCAGGTTATTTCAACGCTTGCGCGATTTGCGGTGGGCGGTCAGTATCTGGCCCTGGCGTGGACGGGCAGGGTGCCCTCCCAGCACCTCAGGCGCTTCCTGTACAAGCATCTGTGGCGAGTGCAAATCGCCGACGGGGTGATCATCTACGGCGGGGCTGAGATCCGCCTGCCGTCGCGCCTTCGCATCGGGAAGGGAACGGTCGTCGGCCACCACGCGATCCTGGACGCGAGGGGCGGGCTCACCATCGGTGAGAACGTTAACCTGTCGAGCGGCGTATGGATCTGGACGGTGCAGCACGACTATCGGGCCCGGGACTTCGGGACCGTGTCCGGGCCGGTCCGCATCAAGGACCACGCGTGGATCAGCTGCAGGGCCACGATCCTGCCGGGGGTCACGGTGGGAGAGGGGGCCGTGGTCGCGGCGGGGGCCGTGGTCACCGGCGACGTGGCGGACTACGACGTGGTCGGCGGGGTGCCCGCCGTCCCGTTCGCCAAAAGGCCCCGGGACCTGTGCTACAGTCCGGCCAGCGGGTACCTGCCCTTCGTGTGAACGCGCCCCAGCGGAGCTCCAGAGACGACGATCCAGTCGGAGAGAGAGACGGCGGACCCGTGATGCCCGATCCCGCGTTGCCCAAGATCTCGCTGGTCACACCCTCTTACAATCAGGCCGCGTTCCTGGAGGAGACGCTGCGCTCCGTCTTGGACCAGGGGTATCCGCGGTTGGAGTACCTGGTGATGGACGGCGGGTCCACGGACGGAAGCGTGGAGGTCATCCGGCGCCACGAGGCGGGGATCGCCCATTGGCAGAGCCAGCCGGACGCCGGGCAGTCCGAGGCCCTCGCCCAGGGGTTTGCCCGCTCCTCGGGCGAGGTGCTGGGCTGGCTCAACTCGGACGACACCCTGGAGCCGGGGGCGCTCCTCGCCGTGGGCGAGGCGTTCGCTCGCCACCCGGAGGTGGACCTGGTGTACGGGAACCTGAACTTCGTGGACGCCGCGGGCCGCACGCTCTTCACCGCGTACCCGCTGCTGCGCCTGGGCATCCTGCGCTACGAGAACCGGTTCGTCCCCCAGCAGTCGATGTTCTGGCGGCGGCCCCTGTACGAGCGCGTGGGCGGCGTCAACCCGTCGCTTCGGTTCGCCATGGACTACGAGCTGCTCCTGAAGTTCCTGCTCGCCGGCGCGACGACGAGAAAGATCGACCGCGTGCTGGGCAGCTTCCGGGTGCACGCCGACGCCAAGTCGAGCACCATCCGCGACGTGATGCGCCGGGAGTGGGGCGAGATCCTGTCGCGGTTCCTGCCGGACGCGCCCGGTCCCCTGGGGCAGCGGCTGCGCGCCGCGGCGTGGCGCGCGTACCGGTTCCTGCGCGAACCCAGAAGTGTGCTCTGCGCCGTGCGGAGCCGCACCTGCGGCGTCGACCGGGCGATCCTGTTCGGCTGAGGGGCGGCCGTGAGGGTCCTCGTCGCGTCGCCGTTCCTGCCCTACGCCGCGGTTCCCCACGCCGGCGGCAAGACGATCTACTGGGCCCTCGAGTATCTGTCGGGGCGCCACGAGGTGGACCTGGTGTCGCGGGTCTTCCCGGGCGAGAGGGGCGCCCTGGACCAAGTGCGGCCGGTGGTGCGGCGCCTCTACCCGGTGTGGGAGGCAGAGGCGGCCACCCCCAACGCCGGGAGCCTGGTCCACCGCGTCGCGTCCTACCGGCGGCTCGCCCGGGAGTCGGCGCGGCTCGCCCGGCAGGGGACCTACGACGTCGTCCTCGTCGAGTTCTCCGAGCTCGGGATGGTCTACGACCCGAGCGGGGGCCCGCCGCCGGCGATCGACTGTCACGACATCGTCACGAAGCGCTACTTCCGGAGCTGGGAGCAGGCCCGCGGCCCGGCGAGGATCCTCCGCTGGGCCGCGTATCGGGCGTTCTGGGCGGCCGAACGGCGCGCGGTGCGGAGATTCCCGTTGGCCTTCGTCCGATCGCGCGAAGACGCGCGATGGGCAGAGAGGTGGATCGGCCGCGCGGACGTTCGGGTCATCTATCACCCCGCCGGCGCGGGTCTCGTGAGTTCCGGCCGAAAAGAAGTACCCGGACGGCTCGTGTTCGTGGGGGCCATGGATCGGCCCTTCAACGCCGCGGCGGCCCTGTTCTTCTACCGCGAGGTGTTCCCTCGGGTGAGGGCGGCGTTTCCGGACTCGGTGTTTCGAGTGGTGGGGGGCAATCCGCCGGCAGAACTGCTGGCCCTGGCGCAACGAGATTCGTCGCTCCAGGTGACCGGGTTCGTCGACGATCTGGGTCGAGAGTACGACGAGGCCTCGGTGTTCGTGGCGCCGATCCTGGTGGGAGGAGGAATTATCATCAAGGTGCTCGATGCCCTTGCCGTAGGCGTCCCCGTGGTTACGACCACGTATGGAAATGAAGGGATCGAGGCCGAGCCCGGCCGGGAGGTCTTCGTCGCGGACACGGCCGAGGCCTTTTCCGCCGCCGTTGAGGAGTTCTTGGAAAACGCCGCGCTCCGGGAACAGATGGGGTCTCGGGGGAAGAGGTTCGCCGAAGAGAAGTTCGGCAAGGAGCAGACTCTGGGGGTCTTGGAACACGGGTTGAATGAATTGGCGGAACGGAGCCGAGGCCGAGCCGCGCGTCTCTGACGCCGCGCGTCGGGTGCACCGAATCGCGCAGTGTGCATCGTCCGGGTCTTCCCAGAGGAGGGGGTGATGAGGAGCGTGCTGAAGCGTTGGGCCCTCCCCGGGATCGTCCTGTTTGCCGGAGCCTTGTTCTCCCCCGCCCTCACCGGAACGTTCGTGTGGGACGACGCGGGCGTGCAGCAGTTTCAGCTCCCCGCATTCCAGAGCTTTCGAGATGCGTTTGTTCGGACGAGCGACGTCTTCTCTCTCTCGAAGCTCTATTACCGGCCGCTCGTGTGGCTGAGCTACATGTTCGACAGGGCCGTCTCCGGGGGCAACACGTCCTCGACGGTCGCTCATGGGACCAATCTTCTCCTGCACATGCTGGCCACGGCTCTGGTCTTCCTCCTGGGCCGCCGCCTCTTCTCCGGGAAGTCAGGGCCCTGGGCCGCACCCGCGGCTGCACTTCTCTTCGCCGCGCACCCGATTCACGCCGAGTCCATCTGCAGCGTCGCCGGGCGAACCGACATTCTTGCCACGGTGTGTGTCCTGGGGGCAGTCCTGCTCTCCCTGGAGTGGCGCGAAGCGCGCGACCGCGCTGTGCTCTGGGGCCTCGCCTCGGCCGGCTGCCTCTTCCTCGGTCTCCTCGCCAAGGAGGTCGCGGTCGCCGGGCTCGTCCTGATTCCCCTGAGCCTGTGGTTCTCGGAACCTCCTGCTCCCGGCCGGAGAGGGCCCGAGGCCCGGGTGGTCTTTGGCGTTCTGCTCCTGGCCGCCGTCGGCGCGTACACCGCGCTGCGGGGTGCGGCAGGAGTGGGCGCCGGCACGAACCTCGACGGGGTTCGGGAGTCGCCGTTCTTCCTGATTCCCGTGTTCGCCCATTACGTCCGCAAGGTCGTGCTCCCTTGGCCCCAACACCACTTCGTGGCGTCCCTTCCCAAACTCTGGACCAACGCCGTGGCGCTCACGGCCTTCCTAGCGGTGGCTCTCCTCGCTTCCAAGCGGAGCCAGGGGCTCCGGCGGACGGGTCTGCTCGCGGCGGGTTGGTTCGGAGTCTCTCTTCTACCGGCCCTTGCCGTATCCTTCGACCGAACCGTGGCACCGGTCGCGGAGCGCTATCTGTACCTGCCCTCCGTCGGGTTCTGTCTTCTGGCGGGCGCCTGGGCGTTCGGCGAGCTGCGGATCCGTCGCCCTGCGGCGCTCCTCTTTGGGGTGTTCCTGGTGGCCTATGCCGGCTCTTCCGTGGAGAGAACGCTGGTGTGGCGGGATGAGACGAGTCTCTGGAGCTCGGAACTCCGGAGCGACGGGACGGCCGAGAACGGATGGGTGCTCCTGAACCTCGCGACCGCGTACCACAAGAAGGGGGAAGGAGAGCTGGCGGAGCGCTACTACATCCGCTGCATGGAGGACGCGCCGGGGAGCGAGCTCGCGGCGGCCGGGGCCAATGGGATGGCCAACCTCCTCGCCGGATCCGCCGTGTCGCTCTGGAAGAACGGCCGGCCGTTGGACGCTGTCGCCCGTCTCAGGAAGGCGGAAGCGCTTCTGACGCCCGCGGCGGAGACGAGTCAGTTCCCGGAGGTGCAAGCGACCTTGGGATCCATTCTGCTGCTGCGTGCGAAGGTTGAGGCTGGCGGCAGTGGAACCCCCAATCGCGAGCTCCTGACGCAGGCGCGGGCGTTGCTCGAACGAGCGCTCTCTGGGAACTTGCCGAGCGCTGCTGCGCGAAGGGACCTGGCCGAGTGCCTCACCCTGATGCCGGGGTCCGCCGTGGTCGATTCGCGCGTTGCTGGTCCGTGGCCAGTCATGGCTCCAGACCGCGAACAGGAGTCCAGAGGGGCCGCTCCGCGGACGGAGGTGCCCCGTGTCTTTCGCCGCTAGAGAATGGTGACAGAGTGCTGCGGTCGAGCCGACTCGTGGGGCGAGGAGCGAAGGCCGGGACGCCGGGGGTTGCTGCGTTTTGGTCGCTTGCCTTGGCCCCGGACCTCGCGCCCTGCTTTCTCCTCTTTGGCGTGTCCCTCGCCGTCCGGCTCGCGTTCCTCAACGAGGGCCTGTTTCACCCGGACGAGGTGACGCTTGCGCGAGCCGTCGAAGGCACGTGGGAGCGAGGAGGCCTCGTCGGCGCCTTCAACGGTCGTTACGGCGCGGTCCTTTTGAATCTTCTCCTGTACATCCCCTGGCACTGGGTGACCGGCGGAAGTGCCGAAAGAATCGTTCCCTTCTCCGCGGCGGTGACCGCGTCCCTGCTCGTGGCTACCGTCTACCTCCTGTCCCGTGAACTGTATCGATCCCGATCCGCGGCGCTGCTCTCGGCTCTCTTCCTTGGCTTCAACTTCCTCTTTCTTTCGACGTCGACGACGGGAAAGGAGAACACCCACAGCCTCTTCTTTCTGGCGGTTGGCCTCCACCTGTTGGCGGCTGGGCACCGCAAGCGCTCCCTGGCGATGCGGTGCGCGAGCTTTGTCCCCTGTGCGGTCGCCGTGACGATGCACGAGGCCGCGGTCCCCCTTCTCGGCGTCCACCTTCTCTACTCGGTGTGCCTCGCCGTGCAACGCCGTGAGGCGCGACGAGCGTTCGCCGGTGAGGTTCTGGTCGGCGGCGTGCTCCTGTCGTTGCCGGTGATCGCCTACCTTTGGCCCGTGATCGCGGCGGCCGCCACATCGCGCGGCTCAAGCAGCGTGCCGACGTTCCAGGGACTCTGGTCCGACATCCTTCCGGATGCCCTTCACGACCTCGTCTTGGCGCTCGGATGGCACGTCTGTGCGCTGGCGGCGTTCGGTTTGTGGGCCGCGCGCAGGCATCCTTACGAGACGCTACCCCTGTTGCCCTGGCTGCTGCTGGTGACCTATTTCGGCAACGTGACGACCTACACGCCACGCTACCTCTCGTACCTGCTGGTCCCGGTCGCCCTGTTGGCCGGTGTGGGCGCCCACCGCCTGATCGAAAGCGCCCGGTCGCGGGTCGGATCGCTTCTCGTGGCCGCCGTGGTCCTCGGCTCGGTGTGCGGGTATGGATTCTGGAAGGCATACCCCCTCCTGTCGTTCCGGCACGCCTACAGTGGCCCCAAGCGGATGGCCCTTTGGGCCGCGGCACACTCCGAGTCAGATGCTGTCCTCGTCACCATGGACGCCTCCGTGTTCTATAACTACTATGGAAAGAGGCGTACTGAGAATCATCCAGTGGATGACGGCTCGGCAAATCAGATTTTCGTTAGCACGCTTAGGAACATGGCCAAGAAGGGTACGAAGTTATACATTGATTCCACAGCGTTCACCTACGACAGGGGGGGCTATTTTTGGACTTGCATTGGAAACGTCTTTCGCTTTCAGCCCATTGGACAAGTAGTGGGAGAAGGTTGGAACGACTCAGAATTAGAGCCGGATCTCTTTATCAACGGATTTTGGCGCCTGACTCCTCGATAGAATAGCAGCGAATGCCGGAGAAGAACCATGGATCTTCTTGGACGAATGCTTTGATTGCCGCTTGGTCGTATGGCAGATGCTGGCCGGCGTCTGTCTCTCCCGCGTGTCATCGGTTGCTTCCGGCGCCGGGCTCATCGTAGGATTTGCCGCATGAGCCTCACCGGCCCTGCCCGGCGTCTCGCGCGAGGGCGCCCCCAAGGCGTCTCCGTGGAGTTTCTGCGCGCGTTGATCGTGGGGGGGATCGCCACCGGAATCGATGTCGGGGTGTTGGTCGTGTTGGTGGACGGGCTGGGGCTCCACTACCTGAAAGCCAACGCGTTCTCGTACGCAGTGGGCACAGTGGCGAATTATGTGCTCAGTATTCGATGGGTGTTTGGGGTACGCGTCATGCAGAACAGGGCGATGGAATTTGGCATCTTCGCCCTCTCAGGTGCGGCCGGGTTGGCTATCTCGCAGTCGGCCATGTATGTCTTCGCTGGTTCGCTGCATTGGCACTATACGATCGCTAAGATCCTGTCCGTTTCTTGCCACTTCTTGTGGAATTTTTGGAGTCGCAAGCTCTTGCTGTTTCATGGAAAGTCCGCCCGGAAAGACTGGGTTGTGAGCCAAGGACCTTGACGTAAGCCTAGTAGCTCGGCGGGCGGGGATCGTGAAGCGAGGCGCGGTGGCGACCGGGCCCGGATCTCGCGTCGCGGCGTGGCGTCGGCCCTGCCCGGTGCCCGTGAGCCTCACTGCGAGGGACGAAGGAAGATGGTTTGAGAGTAGCGGTGATCGGGGCCGGCGTTGCAGGGCTCACAGCGGCCTACCAACTCGCAAAGGGCGGGGCGTCGGTGGAGGTCTTCGAGGCCGGCGATGCGGTGGGAGGGCTGGCGCAAACCGTGAATTTGTGGGGCCAGAGAGTGGATCTCGGGCCTCACCGGTTCTTCAGCAGCGATCCTCTCGTGGGCAGGTTCTGGCAGGAGGCGGTCGGCCCCCACTATCGCATGATCGACCGCCTGACCCGCATCTACTACGCCAAGCGATTCTTCCACTACCCTCTTCAGCCCGCGAACGCGCTGAGGAACATGGGCCCCGTCACGGCCCTGACGTGCATCGGGAGCTTCCTGGCGGAGCAGTTGTGCCCCTCGGTCGGACCCAGCCAGGAGCAAAGCTTCGAGGCGTGGGTCGTGGGCCGCTTTGGCCGACGTCTCTATGAGATGTTCTTCAAGTCCTACAGCGAGAAGCTATGGGGCATCTCGTGCCAGGACCTGGACGCCGATTTCGCCGCGCAGCGGATCAAGGGGTTCTCCCTGGGAGAGGCGATCCGAAGCGCGGTCGGGTTTGCAGGGAGGAAGCACAAGACGCTCGTCGACCGCTTTGCCTACCCGGTCGAGGGGGCGGGGATGCCGTACGAGCGGATGGCGCGCTTCGTTCAGGCCAACGGCGGAGAAGTGCGCCTGGGAACGCCCGTCGGCCGGGTCTTGCAGCGTGAGGGACGTGTCCACGGCGTCGAACTTGACGGCGGTGCGGTGCATGACTTCGACCACGTGATCTCCACCATGCCCTTGCCGTCGCTTGCTCGAGGCTTGGGAGATCTATCGGATGACGCCGCCCGGTCTGTCGACGCCTTGTCCTTTCGCAATACCGTGCTCGTCTATCTCCAGGTGGAGTCCGCGTCTCTGTTCCACGATCAGTGGCTCTACGTCCATTCCCCCGAGCTCCAGATGGGAAGGGTGACCAACTTCCGCAACTGGGTCCCAGAGCTGTACGGCGACTCGAGCACGAGCATCCTCGCCCTCGAGTATTGGTGCTACGACGAGGATCCGCTCTGGTCCCAGACGGAGGATCAACTGATCGACAGGGCACGAAGGGAAATCGAGAGCACGGGCCTTCTCGGGGGGGCGCGGATCCTCGGTGGCCACGTCCGGCGCTTGCACCGGAGCTATCCAGTGTACCGCCGGGGGTACCGGGAGCACCTGGCGCGGGTCATCGAGTACCTCGAACGGTACACGGGTCTCACGGTCATTGGGCGAAGCGGCGCCTTCAAGTACAACAACCAGGACCACAGCATCCTGATGGGCATCCTCGCGGCCGAGAACATCCTGGCGGGTGCGGGCCACGACCTCTGGGCCGTCAATACCGACTACGAGGAGTACCAAGAAGGAACCGGGGTCGAACCGACGGGGCTGGCCGGATGCGGGGAGACGGCGTGATCGTGCCGGCAGCGCAGAGCGGGTGTTCCCGAGACGAGAACCGGTTGTG
Source organism: Deltaproteobacteria bacterium (assembly GCA_016218905.1). Next base: position 9,022 of record JACRCS010000291.1, on the reverse strand, counting down.
GAGTCGGTATCCGAAATCGGGTACAAGGACCGGGCGCACCAACGAACGGTCCGTAAGCCTGCGGTCCAGGAGGACCACTCCCGCAGACGAGATCGCTCCTCGACCAAGGTGACCATGAAGTCGCTGCCGAATAGGAACGTGCTCCTCCTTGCCTCCTGCCTGCTGGCGGTGCTCGCGTTCCTCCCGACCGGCGGCGCGGAGCTGACGTGGGACGACAAGGTCGTGCAATACGAGCAGATGAGGTACTTCACGAGCGTGAAGAGCGCCTTCTTCCCCCCTCAAGGGATCCCCCAGTTCTCCAGCTACTATTACCGGCCGGTCGTTGTTCTCTCCTACATGGCGGATCGCGCGCTGGGGGCAGCGAGCGGCGGAACGGGCGAGGCGGATGCGCGGTCGACGGCCGTCAACCACCTCTCAAACCTTGTCTTCCACGCTCTCGCCACCGGTGCCCTGTTCCTTCTGGCCTGCGGCGTCTTCTCCTCGCTCCCGGATTCCACCACTGCGGCCTTCCTCTCGGCGACCTTCTTCGCTCTCCATCCGATCCACGCCGAGTCCGTGTGCAACATTGCGGGACGAAGCGATGTCCTCGCAGCCCTGTTCGCGTTCTCGGGCGTTGCCCTCTTCCTCCGGTACTGGGACGGGAAGGGGTCCGGAAGCGCATGGGCAGCAGCGGTCGCGCTCCTGCTGGCGTTTCTCTCCAAAGAGAGCGCCCTCATGGTCTGGGGAGTCCTTCCGGTTGCGGCCCTGTGCCGGCGCCCCCCGTCAGGGCGCCTCGAATCCGGTTTGCTGAGGCGGTGGGGGGTGACGGGCGGGCTTCTCTTCGCGGTCACCGCAGCCTACTTCGCCCTGAGAGGCGCGGCCTCGATCCGGTTGGAAACAGAGGCGGCGACGGCAGGGGCGGGAGGCGTCCAGGATGCGGTCGCGGCCCTCGGCTACTACGTGCGTAAGGTCGTCGTCCCGTGGCCGCAGAACCATTTCCAGCGGTCCTTTCCTTCCCTCTGGTCTTCTGGGGTGGTCATCGCGGGTGCAATCGTCGCCGCTGCGCTCCTTGGTCGGAGGGTCGCCGCGCGGCGCAAGGAGCTCGCCCTTGGCCTTTCCGTCTTCGTGCTCTTCCTCGTCCCGGCTCTGCTGGTGGCGTGGAACGGCGCGGCGGCGACACCCCTGGCGGAGCGCTATCTCTACCTTCCGTCGGCCGGCGTCGCTCTCGTCTTCGGCGCGCTGTCTGGGAGCGTCCAGGGTGGCTCCCGGAAGAAGTTGGTTCTCTTTGTGCTGGTGGCGGTGTTGTCCGTGTATGGAGCTTCGGCGTTTGGACGAAGTCTCGTCTGGATGGATGACGTAGCCCTCTGGAACGACGCTGCCGAGAAGCCCGGATCCGCCGAGGATGCGGCAGTATTCTTGAACCTTGGCGCTGCGTATTTTGCGAGGGGAGACTATAACGCTGCAATGAAGGCTTACACAAAGGGCCTTACTCCAGGGTTTACGGGAACGAAGAAGCAATTGGCGTGGATCGACCATAACATCGGAGTCCTTTACTTTCTCCAGGCAAACCAGCTCGCAGCGGAAGGAAACCTGGAGAAGGTCATGTATTTCCTGGATGCGTCCTTGTCAAAGGTTCGTGATTCCGCTCCGGAGCTGGCCGGAGAGTACGTGTACCACCAGAACCTTGCGGCGATGCTGCTCTTGAAGGCGACGGCACGGGCACAGATCCAGCCGTTCGATCCAGCCAACGCGGATCTGCTCCGAGCCGCACACGCCAGCATCGAGGAGTCGCTGCGTTTGCATCCCCAGAACCCGAAGGCAGCCGCCCTTCTGGTGGAAGGGAGGCGGGTCCAAAGCTGGGTGGAGGAGAGGGGGCGACGCGCTGCTGCGCCGGACGCCAACCCGTGAAGCCGAGAGTCAGTCGCGGCGCGAACACGTGGGGCGCCGCCCGGCGTCCCCTGCGGAGGGAGAGGGGCTGGTTCCATGGCCAGTGACCGGTTCGGCAAGGAGTACTACCAGCGGGAGTTCGGCCTGGATGAACTCCGCCGCTTCAACATGCACTGGTGGTCCGTGCGCTTCTATGGCGAGATGGTGGGCCGTTGGATGGCCCGGGACGGGGGGAGGCGCTTTCTGGACGTGGGGTGTGCCCACGGCTACACGCTGGCGTGGCTGGAGCGCAGGTTCGAAACGGTCGGCGTGGACGTGAGCACCTACGCGGTGGGCAGGGCCCGGGAGATCGCACCCCGCTCGAGGGTATTCTTCGGGGACTTCCTCGGAGAGCTGCCTCCCGAGGTGTCCTCGGGAGGGTTTGACGCGATCCTCGCGAAGTACGTGCTCGAGCACCTGCCCGACCCGGCCCTGGCGCTCCGGCGGCTGGCCGCCCTGCTGGCGCCCGGCGGGTTTCTGCTCTTCTCGGTCCCCAACACCGAGAGCCCGGGGCAGCGACGGAAGGGAAAGCAGTGGTTCGGCTACGGGGACGAGACCCACTGCTCGCTTCTGGCCCCGAGCGAGTGGCTCCGGCTGACGGCCGAGGCGGGTTTGCAGGTGGAGAGGACCTTCTCGGACGGCCTCTGGGACGTGCCCTACGTCTCTGGGGTACCGAAGGCGCTCCAGTACGTCCTCTTCAGCCTGCCGTGCATCGCTACGGTACTCCTCGCCCGGCCGCTGCTGCCGGCTCGGTGGGGCGAGAACCTCATCGTGAAGGCCCGCCGGTCGCGGTGACCCCGGTGCACCACCAGGGGGCTTCGGGTGTCCTAGGGAGCGGGGCGAGCCAGCGCATGCTCGAGGAGTTGGGCGCACTCCGCGAGATCGTCCCTCACTCTCTGGTTCTGTGCTTCCAGCCGGAAAGCCTCCTGCAGCGCCGCCCGGGCTCGTCGGAGCAGGGCCATGTCCATTGTGCCGCTTGCCTGAGCTCCAGCTTTCGCCTTGAGCAGCAGCGCGTCCCCGAGGGCCAAGTGGACCGGAGTATACGCGGGCAGGTTCGCCGCGACGAACTCGAAGGTGGACACGGCGTCGTCGACCCACGCAAAGGCCTCTCTGGGGCGTTCTGCGCGAAGGTAGGCAGCGGCTCTCTCCAGGCCGATCGTCCCGATGAAGAACCGAGCGAGGAGATGCGTCGGGGTGTCCGTCTCGGGCACCTGCAGCGCCGTGCGGTAGCACTCGGTCGCCTGATCCGGCATGCCGGCGAGCTGGTACGCCTCCCCCAGGTTGATGAGGGCAGTCCCATTTCGCGCGGCCGCCGGGTTTCGGACCGCGTCTCGCCAAAACGTCAGGTTGCTCTGCCATGCCCTCGTTCGCTCGAAGGCCGATCCTGCGTAGGCCAGAACGACCAGCGCCGCAACTCCGGCTGCGATCTTGGTGCCTGCACGGCCGAGATCGGCGCGCGCGATCCAATGGCCAAAGAGCAGGCACACCGCCACCGACGGAAGGTAGAGGTACCGCTCCGCCACGGGCGTGGCGGCCAAGGGGCGAAGCGCAACCACCAGGGCGGGCGCAACGGAGGAGAGAAACCAGACGAGACACAACCGGATGCGCTTTCGCCCGTCCTTGTGGCGCCACAGAGCCCAGCCGGCCGCAACAACGGCGACGGAGAGCGGAAGCACGGCCGACCTGACCGGAGGGAGCTCCGGAACGAAGTGATACTGGGGCCAGGGGACAATGACCTTTTGCACGTAGTAGCCCAGGGCGGCCGTCAGACGGGCGAGGGACTCCGCCGGAGAGAACGGAGAGGATGCCCCGTAGTGAACGCCTGCGCTGGTCCTCAGGCCCAGGTAGGCCAGGGTTGAAAGGAGGAGGAGGGTCGCGAGCTCGACGTGCTGACGGACCGAGGGGTGCTCTGTTTTGCCTTCTCCGGAAGCGGGTACCCACAACAGCAGTGCGGGAAGGAACACCAGGGCAGCGAGCACGGTTTCCTTGGTGAGGAGGCCGAGCAGGAGGAGCGCCGCGCAGGCCACCCCGTGGCGCCGCAGGCCAGCGTCCCGCCACCGCAGGGCAGCCCACGCGGCCCCCAGCACGAACAGCGTCGCCAGGACGTCGGTTCGCCCGGCGATGTTGCACACCGACTCCGCGTGGACCGGGTGAATGGCGAACAGGAGCGCCGCGCCTGCCGCCGCCCCCCTCCTCCGGGGGGTGCCCCGAAACACCGCCAGGGCCAGCACGTAGGTCAGCGCGGTCGCCGCCATGTGGTACAGGAGGTTCGCCGCGTGGGCCCAGGAGGCCGCGCTTGCCGTGTTCGCCCCGGCCACGGCCCGATCGAGCATGTAGCTCAGGAGGACCACCGGCCGATAGTAGTACCCCGTCATCCAGCCGGTCTGCTGAGGGGGGAAGAAGGCGTCGGACAAGGTCTGGAAACGGGGGAGTTGCCAGCGCTGGAACATGGCGTCGTCCCACGCGTACCCTGCGCCGAGCATGGGCGCGTACGCGATGCCCGCGCATAGGGCGACGAGCAGTCCCCACCGAAATCCCGAGCGCTTCATGGGTCTCTCACCTCGGTTGCACGCGGCCTCACAGTGCAGAGCGCCCCAGGGTACGCGATTCCAGCACCGCCGAGAAAGGACTGTCTTCGCCCGCTGCGCGTCGCCGGACTCGAGTCCAACCATTTTGACTTTGACGGGCCTGGTGCCTCACAATAACGCCCCTTCCCAAACCCGAAGCGCCCCGAGAGCGTGCCCGCGCCTCACTCTCGCTGAGGCACAGGAAAGATCGCCGGATCGATGGACACGTCACCTCGACAGGAAGCGGCTCTCGAAGGGAAGCAGGGAGGACGCTCCGCCGGCCTCGGCGGGGTGCTTTCCCTGCTTCGCCCGCACCAGTGGGCCAAGAACGTCCTGGTCGCGGTCCCGCTGGTCACGTCCCATCAGTTCTCGTCCGCCACGGCGATCACCACCCTCGTGGCCGCGGTATCCTTTTCCCTGGCCGCGTCGGCGGGGTACGTGATCAACGACCTGGCCGACCGGGAGTTCGATCGGAGGCACCCCCAGAAGGCCCGCCGACCGCTTGCGTCCGGGCTCGTATCGGTCGGGGCCGCGGTGGCCCTGGCCGCGGGGCTCGCGATCGGGGGCGGTGCGCTCTCCGTTGTCCTCCTTCCCGCGTCCTTCCCCTGGGCCCTGCTCCTCTACGTCCTGCTGAGCCTCTCCTACTCTGCGGTGTTCAAATGAGTGCCGATCGTCGACGTGCTGGTTCTGGCCGCCATGTACACGCTGAGGATCTTCGCGGGAGCGTTGGCCATCGGGGTCTCGGTCTCGTCGTGGCTTCTCGCGTTCAGCATGTTCCTCTTCCTGAGCCTGGCGTTCCTGAAGCGGTACAACGAGCTGCGAGCCTTGTCGACCGACGACGGCGTCCCGTCGCAGGAGAGCCTGGCGGGGCGGTCCTACCGTCGTTCCGACCTCGAAATGTTCCTCGCCGTGGGCCCAGCGAGCGGCTACCTGGCGGTCCTGGTGCTCGCGCTCTACATCGAGAGCCCTCAGGTAGTGTCTCTCTATTCGAACCAGCAAGCCCTCTGGCTTCTCTGTCCGTTGCTCCTCTACTGGGTCACCCGGCTCTGGTTCCTCGTCCACCGTCGGGGGATCCACCACGACCCCGTGGCGTTCGCCCTGAAAGACCCCGCAAGCTGGGGAGTGGCCATCCTCTCTGCATTGGTCCTCTGGGCGGGAATCCGGCTGTGACCGTGGCAAGGACAGGGAGTCTGAGCACCAAGGGCGTGCTGAAACGCCTCGACGCGTGGATGGCGCCGGCGCTCTGCAGGCTCTTTCCCCGGGTGTCCCGGGACTTCGTGGGACGCGGGAGGCTCTCCCCGGGGGAGGTGCGGCGGATCCTGATCGTGCGGCCCGGGGGAATGGGGGACGCCGTGCTCACGCTTCCGATGGTGAGCCGGTTGAGCGAGTTCTTCTCCGGGGCAGAGATCGATGTCCTGGCCGAGCAGCGCAATGCGGCGGTGTACCGGCTCGAGGACCCGGATCGACGGATCTTCCGCTACGACGTCGCCCCGGCGCAGACTTGGCGCGAATTGCGCCGCAGACGCTACGACCTCGTGATCGACACCGAGCAGTTCCACCGGCTGTCGACGCTGTTTGCCGTCAGCTGCGCGCCGCGGTTCCTGTGCGGTTTCGACACCCTTGGCCGACGCCGGTTTCAGACTCACTCTGTCCCATACTCCGAGCGGGAGTACGAGGTGAGATCCTTCCTCGCCTTGGCGGAGGCCGTGACCGGACGGATGGAGAGCTTCGACCCGGAGGCGACGTTCCTTCGCCTCGCCCCCCGATGGGTGGAGGAGTCCGGAAGGGTTCTCTGCGGCCGATCGGAGCGGCCGTTGGCAGCGCTCATGGTGGCCGCGGGAGCGCCGGAGCGCCGGTGGCCGGCGGAACGCTTCGGGGACGTGGCCCGTTGGCTGAGGGGACGCGGGTTCGACGTAGTCCTCATCGGGGGAAGAGACGGGGTTCCCGGCGCCGCGGTGGTGGAGTCCCGGCTGGAGCGCGGGGGAGTGCTGAATCTGGCCGGAAAGGCCGATCTGGGGCAGACCGCGGGGGTCCTGGCCCGTTGCCAGGTGTGCGTCAGCCCTGACACCGGCGTGCTGCACATCGCTTACGCCCTGGGGGTCCCGACCGTCGGCCTCTTCGGCAGCGGCCTGCAGGGGAAGTGGGGGCCGCCGGGAAGCCGGAACCGGGCGATCAACAAAGGGCTTCCGTGCAGCCCGTGCACGCGGGGGGGAGTGACCCCTCCGTGCCCGCGCGAACACGCCTGCATGCAGGCCATCGGGGTGGACGACGTGCTGGTGGCGCTCTCGTCGCTCCTCGATGGTGCAGGCGCTGGAACGAAGGCAGGGGAGAGATGCGTGTGACAGGAAGAACGAAGCTCGCGTGGCTTCTGGGGCTTTCGGTGGCTGCCGCGATCTCGGTCTACTCGCCGGTACTCCGGGCCGGCCTGGTCTGGGACGACAAGATCGTCCAGGCGGTCCAGATGCCGTACTTTACCAGCCTGCGAGAGGCGTTCTTGCCCTCGGCCCAGGCGCCCGAGCTGACGTGGTCCTACTACCGTCCCCTGGTGTTCGTCACCTACATGGCGGACCAGGCGGTGACGCGGGGCCTGGGTCTCCAGGGCGATCTTCTCCGGTCGGCGCCTGTCCCCCATGCGACGAACCTCCTGCTCCACGCTGCCGCGACGGGGTTGGTGTTCCTCTTGGCGCTGCGCCTGCTGGGCACGGGGGACCATGCGCGTTGGGGAGCCGGCGCAAGTTCCCTGCTGTTCGCGGTGCACCCGATCCACGCAGAGTCGGTGTGCAGCGTGGCGGGGCGAACCGACCTCCTGGCAACTCTCTTTGTGCTGGCCACGTGTCTCCTGGCCCTTCGGTTCCGGGATCGGGGCCGCACGGGAGCTCTGGTCGGCGTGGCCGCGACCCTGCTCCTCGGCCTCCTCTCCAAGGAGGTTGCGCTGAGCGCGATGGTCGTCGTGCCGGCGGTCCTCCTCCTGGTACCTCCGGTCCGCGACGCGGAGGAACCGATCCCTCCACTGTGGTGGGCCCGCCTCGCCGGTGCCGTGCTGGGGGCGGTGGCCGTCTATTTCGTGCTCCGCGTCGCGGCTGGGGCAAATCTCGCAGCAAACGGGCCCGCGCTTCCTGGTTCCTGGATCGGGCGCCTCCTCGGTGCACTGACGTACTACGGAACGAAGGGGGTCATCCCATGGCCCCAGTCCCACTTCGTGCCAGGGATCCCCTCGGCCGGCCTGCGTTTGGTCCCACTGCTCGGAGGGTTGCTGTGCTTGGGGTGGATCGCCCTGCGGCGGCCGGAGAGCCGCAGGGTCCTTCTGGTCGGATTCCTCTGTTTCGGCGCCTCGGTTGCGCCGTCCCTGTGGGTTGTGCTTCGACCCGTCTCCGTAACCCCGCTCGCGGAGCGTTACCTCTACCTGCCTTCGGTGATTCTGTGCCTCCTGGCCGGAGCGGCGGTTGCCCGAAGCCTCCAGGGGCGGGTCGCCGGGATCGCCGTGGCAGCGACGACCTGTGTGGTCCTGGTCTTCGGAGCGTCGTCGGTGGCTCGCACGGCGGTCTGGCAGAGCGACCTCCGGTTCTGGGCCGATGTGCTCCGGAGCCCGGAGGCCTCTCGCAGCAGCCTCGCACTGTCCAACGCCGGCGTCGCCTACGTGGAAGCCGGCCAGTATCGACGGGCCCTCGAGCTCTACCAGAAAGCCTTGACCCCCGAGGTGGCTGCCGACGAATCGGGGCGGCTGAACACCTACCACAACCTCGGCACCCTCTACCTCGAACTGGCGGTGAAGCTCCTCGGGCAGGGGCAGCCGGGACAGGCGCTTCCCATGGCGCAGACCGCCACCTGGTACCTCGAGCCCGTGGCCGCCCGTCTGGGCGACGTTGCGTATCCTCACGAGGCCTTGGGGGTTGCGCTCCTGACGCAGGCGAAAGCCGCCGAGCGGCTCAACGGGCACGCCGACGTGCCCCTCCTCGGTCGAGCTCGGCAGAGCCTTCTCGCAGCGGCACGCCTGAATCACAGGGACGCGGGGACCCAGGCCAGCCTCAGGGAGTGCGAGGCACTGCTCCGCCGGGGCAGCGGGGTCGGCGGAGGATGAAGAGACGATGGGCCACTGCAGTTCGCGCAGGGGTCAGCCTGGCGTTGATCGGTTATCTTCTCCGGAAGGCCGACCTGGGAACCACAGTGGCACTGCTGGCCGGGGCCCGGTGGGCCGAAGCCGTCCTGGCCCTCGTCCTGTGCGTGGGAGTGGTCGTGGTTTCGGCGTGGCGTTGGAACGTGCTCCTGGCGGATGGGGTGCCCTATCGAGCCCTCCTCGCCGTCACGTTCATCGGATACTTCTTCAATAACTTCCTCCCGACCAACTTTGGGGGCGACGGAGTGCGGATCCTCTGCGTACGTTCCTGGATCGGTGGCTGGGGGAGGGCCGCCGCGTCCGTGCTCTGGGACCGCATTGCCGGCGTTGGGGGCCTCGTGGGCATCGGGCTCGGGGCCTACCTTCTCGATTTCGCGGGGATTCGCCACACTCCGATGCGGTGGGCCTACCCGGCGCTGGGTCTGGGATTCGCGGG
>JACRCS010000290.1 GCA_016218905.1 Deltaproteobacteria bacterium | reverse complement strand
GTCATCACCATCAAGTCCAAGAAAGCGTCCTCGATGAAGTCGGGTGAGGCCATCACTTTCGAGAAGGGCCGTTCGATGGCGGGCTGCTGAAGGCCCGGAGACCACGAACGCGAGCCCGCGGGGCTGCCAGTCACCGACTTGGCGACCTCGCGGGCCTCCCTCCGGGACGGCGGGCCGTCGCGGTCCTCTTCCTGTTCCTTTCCCCTGGACGGCCGGCGCGCAGCGAGGAATTCGAGATGACGAGCAAGATCTCCCGTAGGGGTTTCCTCGGAACGGCCGCGACCCTGGGTGCCGGGGCCGCCGCGCTCCCCACGATGGCGAGCCCGAGGGTCCACCCGCCGGGCTGGCGCGGCACCGATCGCGTCGACGAGGTCGCGACGACCTGCGAGATGTGTTTCTGGCGCTGCGGGATCATCGCATCGGTCGTGGACGGCAAGGTCCTCCGCGTCGAGGGGAACCCAGAGCATCCGCAGAACCAGGGGCGCCTCTGCGCCCGCGGGAATGCCGGGACGGGCCTCCTTTACGACCCCGACCGGCTTAAGACCCCGCTGCTGCGCACCGGTGAGCGCGGAGAAGGTCAGTTCAAAGCCGTCAGCTGGGACGAAGCGCTCCACTTCCTCGCCGGCAAGCTCGTCGAGATCCGCAAAAAGCACGGCGCAGAGAGCGTCGCCTACTTTCCCCACGGGAACGGCGCGCGCTTCTTCGGGACGCTCATGAAGGCCTACGGGACGCCGAACAGCGCGGAGCCGTCCTTCGCGCAATGCCGCGGGCCCCGCGAGGTGGGCTACTCGCTCACGTTCGGGCAGGCGCTCGGCTCTCCCGAGCCGGTGGACCTCGAGGAGGCGAAGCTCGTCGTTCTCATCGGGAGCCACCTCGGCGAGAACGTCTTCACCTCGCAGATAACCGCCTTTGCCACGGGCCTTTCGCGCGGAGCGAAGCTGATCACGGTAGATCCGCGCTTCTCGATGGCAGCGTCGAAGTCGGACTGGTGGCTTCCGATCCGCCCTGGAACCGATATCGCGCTTCTCCTGGCCTGGATGAACGTCCTGATCGGGGAGGGGCTCTACGACGAGGAGTACGTCGCGTCGTACGCGACGGGCCTCGACAAGCTCGCGGCTCACGTGAAGGAGCTCACGCCCGAGTGGGCCGAACCGATCACGGAGATCCCCGCCGCGAAGATCCGCGAGACGGCACGGGCGATGGGGGCGGCGAAGCCGGCCGTCGCCCTTCACCCCGGACGGCACGTCACCTGGTACGGCGACGACACCCAGCGGGCCCGGGCGATGGCGATCCTCACGGCCCTCCTCGGGAGCTGGGGACGGAAGGGCGGGATATTTCTCCCGACGCGGGTCGAGAAGGGGGGCTTCGACCTTCCCGACTTCCCCGAGTCGAAGCGAGGCCGGGCCGACGGCGCGGGTGAAAAGTACCCGTTCGCCATAGAGGAGCTCGGCGTCACGAACGGCCTCATCGACGCGACGCTTTCGGAGAAGCCCTATCCGATCAAGGGCTGGATCGTCTACGGACAGAACATGCTGGAGAGCATTCCGCAGCCGGCCCGGACGATCGAGGCGATCGGGAAGCTCGATCTGATGGTCGTCGTCGACGTCCTGCCGGTCGACCAGATCAAGTACGCCGACCTCGTCCTCCCCGAGGCGACCTACCTCGAGCGCTACGACCCGCCGACGATCGTCGAATCGGCGAAGAAACCGTTCATCGCGGTGCGGACGCCCGTCTGCGAGCCTCTCTACGAATCGAAGGCGGGCTGGTGGATCGCGAAGGAGCTGGCGAAGAGGCTCGATCTCGGCGCCTTCTTCCCATGGGAAACGCCGGCCGAGCACCTCGAGAAGATCCTCGAACCGGTCGGTGTCAACGCGAAGCAGCTCTTGAGCTGCGGCGCCGTCTCCTTCCCCGGGAAGCCCTACCTCGAGGATCGCGCTCCCGAGGATCGGACGTTCGACACGGCGAGCGGGAAGATCGAGCTCTACTCGGGGGAGCTCGCGGAAGAGGGCGCGGACCCGATGCCCAGGTACACGCCCCCGGTCGAACCGCCGAAGGGTTTCGTGAGGCTCATCTACGGTCGGGCGCCGATGCACTCCTTCGCGCGGACCCAGAACAACGCGACCCTGAACGGTCTGATGCCTGAGAACGAGGTCTGGCTCCACCCAGCGGCGGCCCGTGCCGCGGGCGTGGCGAACGGGGAGCGCGTCGTCCTCGAGAACGGCGACGGGGTCAAGAGCGACCCGGTGAAGGTCCTCGTCACGGAAGGGATACGAAGCGACTGCGCCTACCTCGTCCACGGCTTCGGCCAGAAGACGAAGGCGCTCAGGCGTGCCTCGGGCAAGGGCGCTTCCGACAACGGCCTGATGAGCCGCGTGAGCGTCGACCCGCTGACGGGCGGGACGGGGATGCGTGTCAACTTCGTCCGCCCCGTGAAGGCATAGGGGAGGCGAGCGATGGCCCGATACGCCATGGTGACCGACCTCCGCAAGTGTGTGGCCTGCCACGCCTGCACCGCCTCCTGCAACGCCGAGTGGGATGTCCCGCCCGGCTACGCGAGGACCCACGTGAAGACGACCCCCCTCGCGGGGACCATTCCCGAGCTGAGTTCGAGCCCCTACGTCGCCCAGTGCAACCACTGCGACCACCCCTCCTGCGTTCCGGCCTGCCCTTCGGGCGCGACGTACGTCGACGAGGGGGGCTCCGTGCGCGTGGACGCAGGGGTCTGTATCGGCTG
>JACRCS010000289.1 GCA_016218905.1 Deltaproteobacteria bacterium | reverse complement strand
TCCCAATGTTCCTTCCTCCCTGCCCGTCCTCACAAAGTCGAGCCCGAACAGGCCGCCTGTTTCGCCAGTCAGCTCCGAGAAGCCTCCAAGCCGTATCTCCGGCTCCCAAGCCTCGATGGTCTGAGGCGGAGCCTCGTTAGTAGTTGAGCTGGACGACCTGACCCGCCGTCACGTACACGTCATAGAACAGGGTCTGGTCGTAATACCCCTCCCAGCTGTCCCACCAGTCGATTCCGACCGCATAGGCCGCCGTGCTGGGGGGTACAGCGACGTCGTCGACGCCGCTCCAGTTCGGACAGCCGCCGGACCCGGTGGCGACCACGGCGCCGGTATCTATCCTCCAAACCGTCCACGTGGCCTTGGCCTCGGGGTCGCCCGAGCAGGGGGAGCCGGTCAGGTCGCTGTCGCCCCAGACCAGGCGGATGGTGCCGCTACCGCTCGTCACCGTGAACGTCGCCGTCTTTGCGCCTTCCACGTTCCCCGACCAGTCTTCAGACCAGAAGGTCAACGTGTAAGCGATCGTTCCGTTCGCGGCCGGGATGACGATGTCTGTCCCGGTCTGGACGTCTCCCCCGTTCACCCGGTAGTAGGTCGCTTTCACACCGAGAGTACTGGCGTCCGAGGCCGTGAGAGTGATGCGGGCCCCCTGATAATACGTCGCCCGGGCATTGGATGTGGTCGCAGGAGGTGCTGAATCTCCGACCACCGTAAACGACTCGGTATGGTGGTCGGCTTCTGCGCTACCGAATTGGTCAAGAGACCAGAATTCGAGCGTGTGCGAGCCCACGGCCGAAACGAAAAGGCTCTTGGCGGCGGCTTGGGTCGCGCCGCCGTCCAGTTTGTAGAAGGTTCTTCCCAGCCCGACCTTCCCGTTCACGGTGATGGAGAAGTCGATCTTGGCGGGCCCAATGTAGGTAGGCTGGACGCTCGCGGTCGTCTCGGGCGCCGCCGTGTAGGCCGAAGCAGTGGCGGCGTGGCAGTTCAAGCAATTCGACTGCCCTACGGACCAGTCAGCCTGATGACAACGGTGACAGTCATTGGTTTCACTGTAGGCATCCTCGAACGGCCCGTGGGCGTCGAATGAATAATCGTGGTAGGACTCGTGGCATCCTCCCTGCTGACAGCCCTTCGCCCAGGTTCCCAGCGTACTCTGCGGCGTGGGGTGGCAGGTTCCGCAGTTTCCACCGTGCACGAGCGGAAGATCCGTATGGTGGCAGAGGGTGCAGTCGACCGGCACCGCGAAGTAAGGCTTCTGGCCGGTCCACCCTGCGTCGTCGTGGCCGTCGTCCGGGAAGAGAGCGACGCTGCCGCTTCCGGGCGACGCCGTATGGTCGAAGCCCGCGCCGCCGGAGAACTCGGGTGAGAAATCCAACGCACCGTTGAGGTGCTTTCCTCCCGCGACGTCGATTGAGCCGTCCGGGAGGACGGTGGTGGAGTGGCAGAGGTCGCAGCCCGTCATCTGGGGGTGGGGCGAGGCGGGCGGATACCCGTGACACGGGGCGCACCGGACTTCCGGGGGCCGTTGGGCCGACGGATCGACGTACGTCCACTCGATGGGAAGCGTGTTGTCACCGTGACAGTAGACGTTCGAACAGGTCCGGTCGATCGGGTTCCACGCGGGCACTGCCCCTCCCGCCGTGGCGAGCCCTGCGAAGACCACGTTCGGCGCCGGCGACGACGAGCAGACCTGGGCATGGCACGCGCTGCAAGACAGCCCATTGCTCAAGTGGATCGCGTGCCCGCCGCTCGGCGCCGTCCCGGCGGTGTGCGGCTCGTGGCAGTCCCAGCAGCTCGTGTTCGCGGACCCGGCGAAGGTATGGGCCGAAATGCAGCCGGCGCCGTCGGAGTGACAGCCGGCGCAGGAAACAGCCCCTGAGGCTGCGTGGGCGTCGCCGTGGCAGCCGGAGCACGTGCCCGGGGCGCCCGGCGCGGTGGAGTGGATCGATCGCTGGAAGTCCTCCACGAACTGCTCTGCGTCGGCGTGGCACTGGGCGCAGAAGTTGGTCCCGGCCGCATAGCCTCGGGTCGTGTAGAGCCATGCGTAGGTCGTGCGGCTGACCGTGCTCACGCCGACGTCGCCCGGGTGGCCGCCCGCGTTGGCCCCGACGTGGCAGCTGTAGCACATGACGTAGCCGGCCGCATGGCGGCCCGCAGACCAGTTGGCGAAGACCCCGCTCTGCACGCCGACGCCGACGGGGGCGTGGCAGGCGTTGCATTGAGTCTGGGCGGCGCCGACCGGATCAGTGGTGACCAAGACGCTCGTCAACGCGTAGGAGCCGCCCGGCTCGACGGTCAGCCTGAAATCGTAGGTTCCCGCGGTCGACGGGGCGACGAAGGTCGCGAGGGCGCCGGAGGGCACCAGGGAGACCGTCGTCGGGCCGCCGGTCTGAGCCCAGCTGTAGGAGGTCGGGGAGCCGAGGCTGGCGCCGCCGTCGAGCGTCACCACCGCTCCCGGCGGCACGGTCTGCGAGGCCCCGCTCTTCGCGACCGGCGGCCCGGCGAAGGTGCCGGCAACGTTCACGTCCCCCGCCACGGTCGAGACGACCCTCACCGACGCGTTGGCAGCCCAGGGGCCGATGCACGGGCCGCCGTTGCACGTCACGGCGCTCGCGCCGGTCACGGTGACGCCCTGCACGTTCCACCCGGAGATCGGCATGAACGTCACGGCAACCTGGTTGCCGTAGTAGAGGTTGCTCACGCTCGTCGGAGTCACCGACCCCCCGGTGCCGGCGGTGGCCGTCAAGCTGTAGCGGACGGCCGTGAAGGTGACCCAGACGCTCTGGGACGCCCCCGTGATCGGCAGGGTGGCGCTCCAGCTGGGCACGTTCGTGGCCACGGTGACGCTGTTCACGACGACGCTGCTGATCTGGTAGCCGGGGTTGGGGGTCGCCGAAAAGTCCATAGTGCCGGACGTCGTTGTGTAAGACTTGAAGAGGCTGCCGGTCGTGGAGGTCTGGTTCGTCATGTTCGGCGAAGTCATGGAGCCGCCGCCCGACCTCACCCACGTATTGAGCGTCCAAGCCTGAGCGGCGAGCGGGGCCGCCAGTCCGATCAGGACGAGCAGCACAAGCCTGACCCAGGGCCGGCTCCGGCCGGCCAGGCCCGAGCATGACTGCCGGGGAGTCGGGTCGGTCCGGTCAGGTCCGAGCGAGAGAGACTGGGCGACAACCCGAGATGACGTCATGTCTCGTACCTCCGATGTCGAGGCTCGATCCCGGCCTCGCAAGGAAAGAATTGCAGCGCCCCGGGCGGCAAGCATCTGTTGTGCCGCACTCTGTGGGAAGAGAAGACATTCCCAAGACAAGGCTGCTCAAGGGCGCGATGACATTAGAGTTGCACCAGGAGTCCGGACCTGGTTTTGAAATTATTCTTGCGGCTCCAGGCCCGGGTTTCCCGAAAATCCTGCAGCGGATCGAGCGCGTCAAGAGGGAAGATGTGGTCGATTGACCAGGTTCTCTGGCGATTTGACCAGAACAACTTCGCGGTTTCAAAGCGGACGAACCGAAGGACCGCTCACGCCCCTCCTGGACGTCGCGGCATGGGGCCGTCCCGGCCGGCACCGCCCCCGAGTTGATTCGAAGCTTCCTCCTCCTTCCCAGTAGCCCCTCTCTCCCCGCCTATGCTAAGGTGCCCCTTCGTCTTACTCCCTGGAGTTCCCATGAGTTTCCAGACCCTCGAGTGGATGGGGGACCGGCTGGTGCTGCTGGACCAGACGCTCCTTCCCCGGCAGGAAGTGTATCGGGAGTGCCTCGACTACCGCGCGGTGGTCCGCGCAATTTCGGACATGATCGTCCGCGGGGCGCCGGCCATCGGGGTCGCGGCGGCGTACGGGGTCGCGCTCGCGGCCCGGGAGTTCTCGGGGTTTTCTTCCGAGGCGTTTCGCCGGGAGCTGGAAGGCGCCATGGCGGCCCTCGCCGCGACCCGGCCCACGGCGGTCAACCTCTTCTGGGCGATCGAGCGGATGCGCGCGAAGGCGCAGTCGCTCGCGGGCGAGCTTCCGGCCCGCGTCGCCGAGGCGCTCGTCGCCGAGGCGGAGCTCGTCTGCCGGGAGGACGTGGAGGCGAACCGGCGCATGGGCCGCTTCGGCGCGGAGCTCCTGCCGGACCCGTGCACCGTGCTCACCCACTGCAACGCCGGGGCGCTGGCGACGGCCGGTTACGGGACGGCCCTCGGCGTCGTGCGGGCGGCCGTCGAGGCGGGCAAGCGCGTCCACGTGATCGCCGACGAGACGCGGCCCTTCCTCCAGGGGTGCCGCCTCACCGCGTGGGAGCTGCAGCGGGACGGCGTGCCCGTGACGTTGATCGCGGACAACATGGCCGGCTACCGGCTGAAGCTCGGAGGCGTCGACGCCGTGATCGTCGGCGCTGATCGCATCGCGGCCAACGGGGACGTGGCGAACAAGATCGGTACCTACTCGGTCTCGGTCCTCGCCCGGGAGAACGCCGTCCCCTTCTACGTGGCCGCTCCGCTCTCGACCATCGACTTCTCGCTCGTCTCGGGCGAGGAGATCCCCATCGAGGAGCGCGCCCCGGCGGAGCTCACCCACTGCGCGGGAGCGCACCTGGCGCCCGAGGGCGTGGGCGTCTGGAACCCGGCCTTCGACGTCACCCCGGCGGCGAACGTCTCGGCCATGATCACGGAGCTCGGCGTCGCCCGGCCTCCCTACCGGGAGAGCCTGGAGCGGCTCCGGCGCGAACGCCTCGTCGGAGGGGTTGCACGATGAAGAGAGCTCGGATTCTCTGCTTCTGCCTGCTGGCGCTCCTCGGCGCGTGCGCCGCGCCCAAGAAGGTCCCCACCGCGCCTCCGGAGGACCTCTACCGCCAGGCGGTCAAGGCCATCGAGAAGTCGGATTGGGCCGAAGCGCAGAGACTCCTGGACCACATCCGGGACGAGTCGCCGTTTTCGAACTACGCCGTGGAGGCCGAGCTCCTCAGCGCGGACTCCCTCTTCAAGCAGGAGAAGTGGGAGGAGGCGGCGGGCGCGTACAAGACGTTCACGGAGCTCCATCCCACGCACCCCAAGGCGGCGTACGCCCAGTACAACCGCGGGCTGGCCTACCTGAAGCTCGCCCAAAAGGAAGACCGCGACCAGACCGGTACCCGAAACGCCGCCGAGGCGTTCCAGAAGCTCCTCAACGCCTACCCCGCCAGCGAGTTCACCGAGGACGCGCGAAAGCGCCTGGCCCAAGCCCGGGAGACGCTCGCCTCCCACGAGCTCCACGTCGCGCGCTACTACGTCCGGAGGAAGAAGTACGACGCCGCGGTGGAGCGGATCCAGGTCCTCCTTCGGAACTACCCCGACGCGGCCGTGGTTCCGGAGGCCTGGAAGCTCGTCGCCGAGCTCGAAGCGAAGAAGAAGTAGCAGCGCCCTCGCTTGCCCCCCTCCTGGACGCGGCTAAGCTCCTGACGGCCGCGCACCCTGTCCGGAGGGAGATCATGGGCGAGAACCTCACGCGAAAGCTCCTCAAGGCCCACCTTGTCGAGGGCGAGCTCGTTCCCGGCAAGGAGATCGCGGTCCGCATGGATCACGTGCTCCTCCAGGACGCCACCGGAACGATGGCCATGCTCTCCTTCGAGGCCCTGGGCCTGGAGCGGGTACGGGCCGAGCGGTGCGTCCAGTACGTGGACCACAACCTGCTCCAGACCGATCACAAGAACGCCGACGACCATCTCTTCCTCCAGACCGCCTGCGCCCGCTTCGGGATTCTCTACAGCCGTCCCGGCAACGGCGTCTCCCACCAGGTGCACATGGAGCGCTTCGGCGTTCCCGGGAAGACGATGATCGGGGCCGACAGCCACACCCCGGGCGCGGCGGGCGTCTCCATGCTCGCCATCGGGGCGGGCGGCCTCGACGCCGCGCTCGCCATGGCGGGCTACCCCTACCACCTGCCCTGCCCCAAGGTGCTCGGCGTAAAGCTCGCCGGGGCACTGCCCGAGTGGGTGAGCGCCAAGGACGTCATCCTGGAGATGCTGCGGCGGCGCGGGGTGAACGGGTGTCTCGGGACCATCATCGAGTACTACGGCCCGGGCGTGGCGAGCCTCTCGGCCACCGACCGCGAGACCATCGGGAACATGGGCGCGGAGACCGGCGCCACGACGTCGATCTTCCCCTCCGACGAGAACACCCGGGCGTACCTCGTGGCCCAGGGCAGGGGAAGCGACTGGACCCCGCTCGCGGCCGACGAGGGCGCCACGTACGACGAGCGGGACGAGATCGACCTCTCCAAGCTCGAGCCGCTCATCGCCTGCCCTCAGTCGCCGGGCAACGTGGTGCCGGTCCGGGAGGTCGCGGGGACGGCCGTCCACCAGGTGATCGTGGGGAGCAGCGTCAACTCGTCCTTCCGGGACCTCACGGTCACCGCCCGGATCCTGGAGGGG
This sequence comes from Deltaproteobacteria bacterium, assembly GCA_016218905.1. The sequence goes on along the minus strand of JACRCS010000289.1, from coordinate 12,065 downwards.
CGCACCGTCCACCCGAACGTCACGATGCACATCAACCCCGGCAGCCGCCAGGTGCTCCTGAACGTGCTGGAGCAGGGAGGGGCCCTCTCGCTCCTCAAGTCCGGCGCCATCGTGAACGAGCCCGGCTGCCTCGGCTGCATCGGGATGGGCCAGGCGCCGGGGACCGGCCAGGTGAGCCTGCGCACCTTCCCGCGGAACTTCCCCGGCCGCTCGGGGACGAAGGACGACCGCGTCTATCTCTGCTCCCCGGAGACGGCAGCGGCCGCGGCGCTGAAGGGCATGATCACCGACCCGAGGGACCTCGGGAAGGAGATCCCCTACCCGAGGGCGAAGGACCCGGAGCGGTACCTGGTCGAGACCTCGGCGATCCTCTCCCCGCCGGCCGACGGAAGCTCCGTCGAAATCCTTCGCGGGCCGAACATCAAACGCTTCCCCGACCTCGACGCGCTTCCGGAGGAGCTCGACGCCGAGGTGACGATCGTCGTCGGCGACGACGTCTCGACGGACACCATCATGCCGGCGGGAGCGCAGGTCCTGCCGCTGCGCTCGAACATCGAGGCGATCAGCCAGCACGTCTTCTCCCCGATCGCCTCCGACGTCCCGGCGCGGTGCCGGGCGGCGGGGAAGGCCGTGGTCGTCGCCGGGGAGAACTACGGCCAGGGCTCGAGCCGGGAGCACGCCGCGCTCGCGCCCCGGTACCTGGGAGTCCGGGCGAAGATTGCCAAGAGCTTCGCCCGCATCCACAGGGCGAACCTCGTCAACTACGGCATCGTCCCCCTCCTCTTCGAGAATCCGGCCGACTACGGGCAGTTGAAGCTCGGAGCGAAGCTCCGCTTTCCGGAGCTCCGGAAGAAGATCGCCGCGGGCGAAAGGAGGATCCCGGTCGAGGCGGGCGGTAAGACGTTCACGCTGCTCCTGGAGGCGACCGAGCGCGAGCGAAACGAGCTCGTCGCGGGCGGGACGCTGAACTACGTGAGGAAGCACCTGATCGGGGCCGAGGGAGGGACTTAAGGGACTCAAGGGACTTAAGGGACTTGAGGGACCGGTCCTATTGGTCCTAGTGGTCCCTTGCGTCGCTGAGGTCCCTGCGTCCCTTCGGTCCCCCTGAAGGCTGGAGCCCGCTGCGAGCCTCGACGTTTTCGCAGGGCGCGTCTACACTACGCCTCTTTCCAACAAATCGGGGCGGCCCCCCCCGGGACGCCCGCTCGAAGGCGGAGGCGGTGATGGCTCTCGGACGCACCCGCGGCTGGCGGTTTCTGCCACTCTTCCTGGTCGCGGCCTTCTTCCTCATCTCCGCGGGGTCGAGCGAGATCGTCGGCTTCGCGACGGACCTCCTGTGGTACCAGGAGCTCGGCCAGGAAGCGGTTTTCTGGACGATGTTCTGGACCCGCCTGGCCACGGGCGGCGCCTTCGGCCTGCTCTTTTTCCTGATCCTCTACGGGAACATCGCGGTGGCGCGCCGGATGGCCCCGAGGGCCCGCGCCGGCCGGACGGGCGACCTCCGCGTCGATCTCGAGCAGGCCATCCTACGGCTTCGCGAGCGCTTCGACCCGTACATCGACCGGATTCTTTTCGTGGCGGCGGCCGTCCTCGCCGTGCTCTTGGGCTCGGCCATCGCGGACCGCTGGTCCGTCTTCCAGCTCGCGTTCCAAGGCGGGAGCTTCGGCGAAGCCGATCCCCAGTTCGGGAAGGACATCGGCTTCTTCGTCTTCTCCCTGCCCGCCCTGCGGCTCGCGGCCGACTGGCTCACGGGCCTCCTCATCTTCACCCTGATGGCCTCCGCCGCGGTCCACGTCTTCGACGGCGCGATCCGGCCCTGGGACCGGCTCGGAGGGTTCGAGCCCCACGTGAAGGCCCACATCTCGGTCATCATGGGGCTCGTGGCCCTCTCCAAGGTCTTCGACTACTACGTCCAGGTCTACGAGCTCAACCTCTCGCCGCGGGGCCAGGTGCTCGGCGCCTCCTATACGGACGTGTACGCGCAGCTCCCTGCGCTCCGGATCCTGATGGTGGTCGCGGCCCTCTCCGCCGTCGTGCTCCTCATCAACATCCGCTTCCGGGGGTGGAAGCTTCCGGGCGTGGCCGTGGGCCTCTGGGCCGCCGCGTGGCTCCTCGTCGGGCACCTCTACCCGGCCGTCGTCCAGCAGTTCCGGGTGACGCCCAACGAGATCGCGGCCGAGGCGCCGTTCATCAAGCGCAACATCGAGGCGACCCGGAAGGCCTTCGACCTCGAGGGGATCACCGAGCGCCCGTTCGCGGCCGACGACCGCCTCACGGGGACCGATCTCCAGGCAGAGCGGGCGACGATCGAGAACGTGCGGCTCTGGGACCCGCAGATCGTCACCCAGACCTACAAGCAGCTCCAGGAGATCCGGTTCTACTACGACTTCGCCGACGTGGACATCGACCGCTACGTGATCGACGGGAAGCTCCGGCAGGTGCTCCTCTCGGTGCGCGAGTTGAACATCGACCAGCTCTCCGAGCAGGCGAAGACGTGGGTGAACCAGCACCTCGTCTACACCCACGGGTACGGCGCGGTCGTGAGCCCGGTGGGTGAGGGGGCGGCCAACGGCCTGCCGACGTTTCTGGTGAAGGACATCCCTCCCGCGAGCACGACTGACCTGAAGATCACCCGGCCGGGCATCTACTTCGGGGAGGAGACCTCGAACTACGTGATCGTCGGGAGCGGGCAGCCGGAGTTCGACTACCCGGTGGGGGACAAGAACGCGGTGACCGCCTACGCGGGCCAGGCGGGGGTGCCCCTGAAGGGGCTCCTGCGTCGGGCGCTCTTCTCGCTCCGGTTCGGGTCCGCGAAGATCCTCCTCTCCGAGTACATCCACCCGACGAGCCGGATCCTCTTCTATCGGCGGATCCGCGACCGGGTGGGCAAGCTCGCGCCGTGGCTCGCCCTGGACCGGGATCCGTACCCGGCCCTCGTCGACGGCCGGATCGTCTGGATCCTCGACGGCTATACCCAGTCCGCGCACTACCCCTACTCCCAGCCGGTGGGAGAGCGGATCAACTACATCCGAAACCCCGTGAAGGTGACGGTCGACGCGTACGACGGCACCACCCGCTTCTACGCCTTCGGCCCTCCCGAGCCCGTGCTCGCGGCCTGGCGCCGGATCTTCCCGGGGCTCATCCTCGACGGAGCCTCCGCGCCCCCGTCCGTGAGTGCCCACTTCCGCTACCCGGAGGACCTCTTTACGATCCAGGCGGAGGTCTTCAAGACCTATCACATGCGGGATCCACAGGTGTTCTACAACAAGGAGGACCAGTGGGCGCGGCCCGGCGAAGCGAGCGGCCGGCCGATGCCGGCCTTCCACGTCGTCATGCGGCCGCCGGAGTCCGATCGCGCCCAGTTCCTCCTGATGCTGCCCTTCACGCCCCGCAGCAAGGACAATCTGATCGCCTGGATGGCCGCCAAGTCCGACGCTCCGGACTACGGGCAGCGGCTGGTCTACACGCTGCCCAAACAGAGGCTGGTCCTCGGGCCCGACCAGGTGAGCGCCCGGATCAACCAGGACCCGATCATCTCCCAGCAGCTCTCGCTCTGGAACCAGCGGGGGAGCCGCGCGCTCTTCGGCAACATGCTCGTCCTGCCGGTGCGCGAGTCGCTCCTCTACGTCCAGCCGCTCTACCTGCAAGCCGAGCAGACGGCGATGCCGGCGCTCACCCGCGTCATCGTGGTCTTCGGCGATCGGGTCGCGATGGAGCCGGATCTCGGGACGGCCCTCTCCAAGGTCTTCGGGGAACGGATCGAGACGGCGCAGGCGGGGGCGGCGGTCGCCGCACCGGGCGCTCCGACCGGGGTTCCGCAGCCGGCCGCCCTCCCCGACTGGTCGCTGGCCAGAGACCTCTACCGGAAGGCCCTGGAAGCGCAGAGAGCGGGGGACTGGGCCGGGTACGGACGAAACATCGACGAGCTCGGAAGGGTGATCGAGCGGCTCTCGAGGGCGGGGACGCCCGGGCCGAGGGCGGCGCGATAGCTGAGATCCGGATTGGGTGCAGTTCTGTTGACGGCTCCCGACGTCGTGTCCCTGGTCGGTGGCGCGAGCGCTCTCCTCCTGCTCGCGTCCGGCACCTGGACGCTGTGTTCGCGCCTCCGGGTTCCGTTCCCGGTCGCCCTGGTGCTCCTCGGAATGGGGGTCGCGCAGGTCGCCCAGCAGTGCTCCCTGCCCGTCCCTGCCTTGGGCCGCGAAATCTCCCGCGAGGTCGTAACCTTCCTCCTTCTCCCGACGCTGGTCTTCCAGTCTGCCCTTCACCTGGAAGCCCGCCAGCTCCGTCACAACCTGATCCCCATCCTGATTCTGGCCGTGCCCGGGCTCCTCCTCTCCGCGGCCATGGTCGGAGCCGTCGTGTGGCTGACCACGTCGATGAGCCTGCCCCTCGCCCTTCTGCTCGGGTCCATACTGAGCGCCATCGACCACGTCGCCGTAAGCGCGGTCTTCAAGCAGATCCGCGCACCCAGGCGCCTGATGGTCCTCGTCGAGGGGGAGAGCCTCTTCAGCGAGGTGACGGCCGTAGTCGCCGCCCACGTCCTCCTGGGCGTCGTCCTGGGCCGCTTCTCCTCGGCCACGATCGTGCCCGGCGTCCTCGAGTTCCTCTCCAAGTTCCTCTTCCTCTCCCTGGGCGGAATCCTCGTTGGGACGACGGCCGCGCTTGCGGCAGGCTTCGTCCTCGGCCACGTGGATGACAGCCCCTTCGTGGAGATCTCCGTGGCCACGTGCCTGGCGTACGTCTCCTTCCTGATCGCGGAGCACGTCCTCGAGATGAGCGGCGTGATGGCGACGGCCGCCGCCGCGCTCATCACCGGGACCTGGGGTCATTCGAAGATCTCGGGATCCGTTCGGGACCAGCTCGAGGGCATCTGGAAGTATTTGGACTTCCTTGCCGTGTCGCTGATCTTTCTCCTGGTCGGGCTCGAGATCGACCTCTACGCGCTCGCGGGAGCGCTCGACAGTCTCCCCTGGGTGATCGGCGCCGTCGTCCTGTCCCGCGGGGCCGTGGTGTTCGGCTTGGTCCCGCTCATCGGACGGCTACCCAAGTCGGACCCCATCGATCGGCGCCACCAGACAATCATGTTCTGGGGAGGGCTGCGGGGGGCCGTGCCCATCGCGCTCGTCCTGAGCCTCGGTGAACAACCGCCGGCCCTGGAGGGCCTCCTGCCGATCGTCGTCGGCGTCAGCCTCGCCACGCTCGTCGCCCCGGGTTTGAGCATGCGGCGCCTGGTCCAGCGGCTCGGGCTGAGTCGGCCCACCCTCCCGGAGCGTGTCGCAAGGGCGGAGGCGCTCCTCCTGTCGAAGGCCCGGGCGTTGGAGCACCTCCCGGAGTTGTGTACCGGCGGCCTTTTTTCGGGCCCCCTCTCCACGGACCTCGAGTCGGCGATCCGCAGGGGGCTCGAGGAAGCGCGCGCCGACCTGGCGGCCCTGCGGCAAGAGGAGCTCGATCCCCTCACCGAGCAGCAGCTCACCTTCCTGCGCTGCCTCGAGCAGGAGCGTGCCCTCTATGGCCGTCTCTTCCACATGGGGCATATCTCGGAGAAGGGGTACCGCGGACTCGAGCACTCGGTGCAACTCCAAAGCGACCGGCTCCGCTACCACGGTTGTCTCCCGGCCCACACCGCGCACCCACCCGACGGGCACCTGTGGGATCGCTTCCCGGTGTGGCTGCGCGCCCGGGTCCCTCGACTCTCTACCCTGGCCGAGTGGGTCCAAAGATCGAGGGCCGCCCGGCAGTACGAGGAGTGCTGGGCTCGCCACCAGGCGAGCACCCAGGTGCTGGCGAGGCTCGATGAGCTTACGGCCTGCAGTTCCGGAGCGTGCCTGGCAACCGGCGTCCGGGATAAGTACGAGCGGTGGAACGTAGCCGCGAGGCAGCGGCTGGACGACGTGGCGGAGCAGTTCCCGGAGTTCGTGACCGCGATGCAGCGGCGGCTGGCGGAGAGGCTCGTCGCGCACGCGGAACGCCAGGCCATCGAGTCGGGGCAGCAGACCGGAATCGTCCCCCGGAACACGGCCGAGACCCTGCTCGGGGAGCTCCGGGCTCGAGTCCGGCGGCTTCGCGGGCTCGAGACCCGGACGCTGAGAGCCGACCCCTCGGAGCTCCTACAGAAGGTGCCCTTCTTTCAGGGCATCCCGCATGAGGACTTCGAGAAGATCGCGCAGAGGCTCCAGCCTCGGACGGTCCCGGCCGGCGAGACGATCATCCAGGAAGGCGAGAGCACAGACTCGCTCTACCTGGTTGCGCGGGGGGTAGTGCGCGTCTCGCGGGTAGAGAGTGGCGCCGAGCGCGACGTCGCGACGATGATGGCGGGCGACTTCTTCGGAGAGATGGGGCTCCTGCACGGCGAGCCGCGCAGCGCCACCTGCCGGGCGGCGACCCCTTGCGCCCTCTATGAGCTCACCCGCACGGACTTCGACACGGTCCGCCTCGCGTGCGCCGCCATCCACGGGGCGCTGGTGGAAGCGGAAACGCGGCGGATGGAGGAGCGGCGCCTCCGGATGGGGAGCCTCGGCGGCGACCTGAACCCGGCCCAGACCGCTCTCCGGTAGGCCTACCGAAGCTCGTCGAGCAAGGCCTTCGCCGCCACCAGGTCGGCCGTGGAGAAACCTTCCGTGAACCAGCCGTAGACGGGCGCCAGGAGATCCCCGGCTTGCTCGCGCTTCCCCTGGTCCCGCCAGAGCCGCGCCAGACTGACGGCGGCACGCAGCTCCCAGAAAGTCGCGTCCTGTCGTCGGGCGACGGACAACGCCCGTTGGAAGCAGGCCTCCGCCTCAGCGGGGTGCCGATCGAGGACGACTTGGCCCCGGAGGCGATGCAGCTCGGGCTCGAAGAGGCGTTCCTCCGTCGTGTCCGCGAGGGCGATCGCCTCGTCCAGGAGCTCCAGGGCGCGCTCCCGCTCGCCGACGCCCGCCCACGCCTCGGCCAGACAGCCCATGAGCATGGGGCGGAACAGGACCGAATCGACGCCCTCCAACTCCGCCATGGCGGTGCGCATGAGGCCGATCCCCTCGTCCGGACTGCCGGTCCAGAAGCGGGCCAGACCCTGCCCGAACCTGCCCCAGTACTCGTTGAGGGCGACTCCATGCTCGGCACAGTACGCCGTCTGCGCGTCCGCACACTCGAGCAGTCCACCGGCGTCCCGGCGGAACTCGGCCACGACCGACTTCGCGGTGAAGGCCATGGCGGTGGTCACGGCGTGTTCCAGCCGCTCGGCCTCGGCCACGCCTTCTGCCACTGCCGAGGCCGCCTGTTCCAGGTAGCCGAGGCTCGTCAGGACGCACCCCAGGAACCCCAGCGCCGTGACCCGGTGGTCCCAGGAGTACCGGAGCCCGGTACTGGCTTCCGGCATGGCCCCACAGTATTCGAGGGCCATTTCCAGATACCGGCGCGCCTCCACGTGCCGGCCCATGGCCCAGAGCGACTCTCCCATGGTCCGGTTCGCCAGCGCGTGCGGTTCGGGATCGGTGCTCCCAGCCACGAGCTGGACGATCTGGGCGGCGACGACGCGCGCCTCTTCGTGCTCCGACCGGACCAAGTGAACGCCCCAGAGCCCGTAGAGAGTCTGCATCTGTTCGGGCAGGCTCGTCTCGGACCCGATCAGTTCCCGCGCCCGGGAGAAAACCTGGAGGGTCTCCGGGGCGCTGTACCCCTTGACGGGTTTGACGGCCGCGCCCAGGCCCAAGTGGAGGCGGAGTTCCTTCCCGTCCCGCGCCGGGGAGGGCGCCAACTGCTTGATCAGCTCGATCCCCTGCGTGTAGTGCCGCGTTGCCTCCAGGTTCGCCGAGCGCCCCATGGCCCGGTCGCCTGCCCGATGCCAGTACTCGATCGCGTTCAGGGTCAGGCCCGCCTGCGTGAAGTGGTGGGCCAAGAGCTCCGGCTGCGTCTCGACGACCTCCGGGAAGGAGGTCTCCAGAACCCGGGCGATGTGGGCGTGCAGCTCGCAACGGCGGGTTCGGAGCATGGAAGCGTAGGCGGCGTCCTGCACGAGCGCGTGCTTGAAGACCAGGGAGGCCCGCGGCGGCAAACCCCGCCGGAACATGAGGCCGGCGGCGATGAGCTGGTCGACGGCCTCCTGCAGCTCCGCTTTGCTCCGGCCGGCAACTGCCGTGAGTAGCTCCATCGAGAACTCACGGCCGAGAGCCGCGCCGATCTGAGCCACATCCTTCAGCGAGGCCAGCCGGTCCAGGCGGGCCATGAGGGAAGCCTGGAGGCTCGTCGGGATCGCCAGCGGCGGCAGGGGCCCGCGGAGTACGTAAGAACCCGGTCGCTCCTCGAGCAGAGTGCTCTCGAGGACGGTCTTGGTCAGCTCCTCCATGAAGAGCGGCACGCCGTCGGTATGTTGGATGATCTGCTCCGCCACCTCCGCCGGGAGGGGCTTGCCCGCCGTGATCCGTTCCAGCAGAAGGCCGCTGTCCCGCCGCGAGAGTCGGCTCAGGACGTGGATCGTCACGTGGGCGAGCCCGATCCAGGGCGCCCCGAACTCGGGCCGAAAGGTGATCACCATGAGCACCGGCAGACGCTCCACCCGGTCCACGATGCTGTCGAGCAGGGCTTTTGAGGTGGGATCAATCCAGTGCGCGTCCTCGAAGATCACCAGCACCGTGCCGTCCCGCGCGAACCATTCCAGCCCCGCCCCGAGAGCCGCGAGCGTCCTCTCCTTCTTCTGCGGCGGGCTCAGCTTCAGTGGGGGGTAGCGCTCGCCGGTCGGGATCGAGAGCAGCTCGGCCATGAGCGCCATGTCCTCCGCGGGATCCTTCGCGGACGGCGCGAGCCACGACTCGAGCTTGTCGAGCTTGGCCTCCGGGGAGTCGTCCGGCTCGAAGCCGGCAGCGCGCTCGAGCTGGCTGATGAAGGGGTGGAGGGGACTCGTGCTGTGGTGGGGAGAGCAGTAGTACCGCAGGCTCACGCGCGGCTCGTCGGCCAGCCGCTCCATCAGGGTGGCGCTGATCCGCGACTTCCCGATGCCCGCTTCCCCCGAGAGCAGGACGACTTGGCCCTCCCCCTCCTTGGCCAGTTGCCAGCGCCTCAGCAGGGCGCCGATCTCCTCGCCCCGCCCGACGAAGGGGGTCTGGTGGGCCCGCAGCGCCTCGAATCGGCTCTCGGCGGCCCTGGGCCGCTGCACCTCATGGACGACGACGGGTTCTGCGAAACCCTTGACGGGCAGAGGGCCGATCTCGCGCACGTCGAAGAGCCTGCCGAGCAGGTGCCGGGTCTCGGGCGCGATCACGACGGCGTTGGGGGCGGCCAGGGACTGCAGCCTCGCGGCCAGGTTCGGCGTTTCGCCGACGACGCTGCGCTCCTTCACGCCGCCTTCGAGGGTCAGGTCTCCCGCCACGACCTCCCCCGTCGCGATTCCGATCCGCACCGCGAGACCGGGGGTCCCTTCGCACCTGAGCCGGCCGACGGCCCCGACGAGGTCGAGCCCGGCGCGGACCGATCTCTCGGCATCGTCTTCGTGCGCCTGAGGCCAGCCGAAGTAGGCGAGCATCCCGTCTCCCAGGTACTGCGCGACGAAGCCTTCCCAGCGGGCGATCGTCTCCGCGCAGCAGCCCCGATAGGTCCGCAGGAGGGCACTCGTGTCCTCCGGATCCAGCCGGCTCGAGAGCTCAGTGGAGCCGACCAGATCACAGAAGAGAACGGTCACCTGCCGCCGCTCGGCCTTTGCCGCCGGGCATTCCGTCCGGTGAGGCGGCAGGCGGGCCGGAACCGGGGACGCCGCGGGGCTCTCCGCCGGCTCCCCGCGGACGCGCAGCGCCGCGATGGCCTTGAGGATCTTGACCCGATGACCGAGGGAAGCGACCCCCATGTCCAGGAGGTTGCTCTCGCTCAGGTCAGGAAGGATGTCGGAATCTATGTCGTTGGCGCGAAAGAGCTGGATGTACTGTTCGAGACCCAGACCCCGCAGCAAGGCTTCGATGTCCATGCCCGTCCATCCCTCCACTCTGAGGCCTCTCCTCGCCGCGGGCATTCCGAGCGCGGCCGGAGAGCCAGGGGATGCCGCCGTGGATCGTATCGTGCGAGGATGGGGACGCTCTCGGCGGAGAAGCCTGCGAGCTCGCGGCCGCGGCGCACGGTTCCGCTGATGGGGCCGCGCAGGGTCCTTCCCGCAACCGCAGTTCGAATCCTGCGCAATTCTACCAGGCGGACCTTGCGATCGATAGCCCGGCACGCCGCTCTTTATCCCTGTGAAAGATCACCTTCACAACACCCATCCCGCCGGGCTCCTGCCGGAGGGCTCCCGGGACGTGATCGTCCGGTTCGTCCTCGCGGACGGAGGGCTCCTCTTCACGAACACCCCCGTCCGCTGATACGGGCCGGCGGCGACGGGCGAAGCGCCTCTCTCGTCAAGGTTTTGCCGGTCCGCGCGCGCTCCTCCCGGGGCGGTCTCTCTCAGAATGACTTCGCTGTCGATCAAAATGAGAGGCTCAGGGGAAGCGGTCGCGCCTGCCCTCCTGCTCTCGCCGCGCTCTCCGCCCGTGGCAAGGAGCTTGCATCCAGCCGGCTGCACGCCTGGTCCGCCGGGATGCCGAGCCGCCGGTTCGGTCGAATCCTCCCCGTCCCGGACAATGCACCAAAGCTCGCCCCTCGGCGAGGCGCGGTCGCCGGACCGACGCGGGCCCGGGCACTCGAAGAACGAAGCTAACCGCGCTCCACCAAAAGAGAAATCGTTCTTGACTCGTCGTCCCGGGAAGTGTACCAAAAGCCGAACTATGACTCAGGTTTTTGCACTTCTGCGTTAGCTTCACCACCCGAACAGTTTCCGACTACAGCGGTTTACTGGGGCTTTGAAGGGGTACGAAATGAGGTATGGAGAAACGGGATTCAACCTAGAGGTCGACCTTTCCCGAGGCAGCATCGAGAAGGTAGCAACTGACCCGAAGCTCACCCGGCTGCACCTCGGCGGCCAGGGGACGGCCGACAGGATCCTGTGGGATCGGGTGGGGCCGGAAGTCGAGCCCTTCTCCCCCGACAATCTCCTGATCTTCAGCAGCGGCCTGCTGAACGGGACGCCGGTCCCCGGGGCCAACCGGACGATCGTGAATACGTTCTCGCCGCAGACGAACCTGCACGCCCACTCGGTGATGGGCTCGTACTTCGGCGTGGAGCTGAAGCACGCCGGCTACGACAAGATCGTCATCCGCGGCAAGGCCCCCGATCTCGTCTACCTCTGGATCCACAACGACAAGGTGGAGATCCGGGACGCGAGCCACCTGCGGGGGAAGGGGACGCAGGAGACCGCGTCGGCGCTCCGCAGGGAGCTCGGGGACGAGCACGTCCAGGTCGCCGCCATCGGGCTCGCCGGCGAAAACCGCGTCTACATGGCGTCCATCGAGCATAGCTCTGCCAGCGCCGCCCGCGGCGTCGGACCGGTCATGGGCGACAAGCGGCTGAAGGCGATCGCCATCCGGGGAACGAAGGACATCAACATCGCCCACCCCGCGGAGCTCTTCAAGCTCTGCCTCCCCCTCAGCAAGGAGCTCTCCGACAACCCCGGCGTCGGCGACTGGATGGCGGTGGACGAGGACGACAGCTTCCACCACAACAACTTCGCCTGGGGCAACGCCCGCGTGCGGCGGAAGGACTTCTGGAGCGCCGGGCTCGAAGAGCGGTGGCGCAACTGGAAGTACGACCACATGGACCGGCAGACGGGCTGCTACAACTGCCCGAAGAAGTGCCACAACGTCATCAATTGGCCGGGGCGGAAGCGGTTCTCCTACAAGTGTTACGGCAAGGACACCTACCACATGGCGTCCTTCCAGGAGCTCGACTTCAGTTACGAGATCCTCGGCGAGGCCCAGGAGTACGGGCTCGACTCCTACTCGACGCCCCAGGCCATGGCGTTCTCCCTGGAGCTCCTGGAGGCCGGGATCCTCACGGAGAAGGACTTCCCGGGCATGCCCGCGGACACCCGGGGCCGCTTCTTCTACCTCCTGGAGAAGATCGCCCACCGCGAGGGGATCGGCGACATCCTCGCCGACGGCGTCTACTGGGCGGCGCGCCGGATCGGCAACGGCGCCGAGAAGTTCGACCACAACACCACGAAGAAGTTCGAGCAGGTA
>JACRCS010000304.1 GCA_016218905.1 Deltaproteobacteria bacterium | reverse complement strand
TTCTTGACGGTCAGGGCCACGCGCTTGCCGTTGTCGTCGAACTTGCCCTCGCCGACGGCCTCGACCGTGGCCTCCATGGGCTTCTCCTTGGCGGTGTCGGGAATGATGATTCCCCCGCGGACCTGTTCCTTGGTTTCGATCCTCTTGACGAGGATCCGGTCATAGAGAGGACGAATCTTCATGGGTTGCTCCTTCTTGGGTTTCGGGTCTGCCGGGGCAGTCGGCCCCATGTGAGAGTTCTTTTGGCGCTGGTTAGCACTCGCGTGTGGCGAGTGCCAGGAAGTTACGACCTGCGTGCGTTCTTGTCAAGGGAGGGTCATCATCCGCCTCCGGGAATCTCTCCGCCGGGGGCGCTCTACTCCCTCGTGAACTGCGCCAGGTGGTAGGCGAGGAACGCCTACTGCGATGAAGCGAGCTCCGGAAACACTGGCAACGCAAGGGTTTCCAGCGCGGCGCGCTCCGCCTCCGGAAAATCTCCGCTCTTGCCACCGAGCCCCCGGAAGCACTCCTGCAGGTGAAGCGGCACCGGGTAGTAGACGGCGTGGCCGATCTTGAGCTGGGCGAGGCGTTCCTTCAGCTCGTCCCGTCGGCCCCGGGCGACCCGGACGACGAACTGGTTGTAGACGTGGTGCTGACCGGGCGCCTCGCGAGGGAACGAGATCCCACCGTCCTCGTAGGTCCGGCCACCGTGCTCGAGGAAACGCCGCTCGATCTCAGCCGCGTTGCGCCGGCGCCCCTCGGCCCAGGAGTCGAGATAGGGGAGCTTGACGTGCAGGACGACCGCCTGGAGCGCGTCGAGACGGAAGTTTCCTCCGACGAGCGTGTGGTGGTACCGGCTCGTCTCCCCGTGCATCCGGAGAGCGCGGAGGGTCGAGGCGTAGCCGTCGTCGTTCGTCGTCACCATTCCGCCGTCTCCGAACCCCCCCAGGTTCTTCGACGGGAAGAACGAGAACGCCCCGAACTCTGCCATCGAGCCCGCCTTCCGCCCCTTGTACGCAGCGCCGAGCGACTGGCAGGCGTCCTCGATGACCGGGATCCCCTTCGCCTTCGCGACCTCCAGGATCGGGTCCATGTCGGCGCACTGGCCGTAGAGGTGGACCGGCTGGATCGCCTTCGTCTTCGGCGTGATCGCCTTCGCGAGCCTTCCCGGATCGACGTTGCAGGTCATCGGGTCGATGTCGCAGAACACGGGGCGCGCGCCGAGGCGGACGACGGCGCCTGCCGAGGCGAAGAAGGTGTAGGGAGACGTCACGACGTCGTCGCCCGGCCCGATGCCGAGCACCATCATCGCGGCGAGCTGGGCGTCCGTCCCGGACGACATGCCGATCGCGTGCTTGGCGCCGACATATTCGGCAATCGCCTTCTCGAACGCCTCGACCTTCGGGCCGAGGATGAAGCCCTGGCTCTCGAAGAGCTCGTCCGTTACCGCGCGAATCTCGTCGCGGAGGGTGGCGTACTGCTTCTTCAGGTCGAGGAGAGGGACGGGGACGGCGAGCGGCATCGTCGGTTCCATAGCGGCCGCGGAGCATACGGCAGGGCGGCCCCCGTCAGCGAATCCAGTACCTCGGTGCCGGGCGCCGCCGGGGCTTCAGGAGGGCCAGTAGGGCGATTCCCGCCGCGAAGCCGCCGACGTGAGCCCACCAGGCGACTCCACCGGACGCCGCCCCTGCGTTCCCGGAAGCGACAAGCGCCGCCGAGCCCTGCCAGAACTGGAGGAGGAACCAGAGGAGAAGGAACAGGAAGGCCGGGACCTCGACCAGAGGGAAGAGGATGAAGAGAGGCACGAGCGTGACGACCCGCGCGTGCGGGTAAAGGACGAAGTAGGCGCCGAGGACACCGGCGATCGCCCCCGAGGCGCCGACCATGGGAACGAGCGACGCGGGATCGAAGAGCCCCTGGAGGAGAGCCGCCAGGACTCCGCAGCAGACGTAGAACACGAGGTAGCGGCCATGGCCGAGCGCGTCCTCGACGTTGTCCCCGAATATCCAGAGAAAGAGCATGTTCCCGGCCAGGTGGAAGAGGCCGCCGTGGAGGAACATCGAGCTGAAGAGACCGAAGACGCCTATCGGCAGGCTCCCGGGCCCCAGCTCATCCGCGTGGAAGAGCCGCGCGGGGACGAAGCCGAAGGCCCTCACGAGCGCGTCGCCCCCGCTCCCCGCGAGGAGCTGCACGACGAAACCGCCGATGCAGGCGGCGACGAGGGCCCCGTTGACGAGCGGAACGGTGCGGGTCGGGATGGTGTCGCGCAGAGGGATCAAGGCGCCGAGATGATAAGGGCGATCGCTACCGTCCCCGGAAAAACGAAACGCCCCGGGGGAGACCCGGGGCGCCGCGGAGTCCGAAACCTCCACGCCGAGGGGCCGTCCGGCCCCCCGAGTTCATCGCGGTAGAGGCTACTTCCTCTTCTTGTTGAGGAGGGTCTTGAGGTCTTTGCCGGCCTTGAACTTGGCAACCTTGGACGCGGCGATCTTGATCTTCGCCTTCGTCTGCGGGTTGATGCCGACGCGGGCCTTCCTGTCGGCCACGCTGAAGATCCCGAGGCCCGGGACGGCGACGCGCTCGCCC
>JACRCS010000303.1 GCA_016218905.1 Deltaproteobacteria bacterium | reverse complement strand
TGCTGGTCCCGGTGGTTACGTCGCGGCGATCCGCGCGTCCCAGCTGGGGAAGAAGGTCGCGGTCGTCGAGAAGAAGTACTGGGGCGGGGTCTGCCTCAACGTCGGCTGCATCCCGAGCAAGGCGCTCCTCGACTCGAGCGAGCTCTACGCGCTCGCCCGCAGGAGTTTCGGCCGCCACGGGATCGGAGTCGAAGGCCTCGCCGTCGACGTGCCCCGGATGCTCGCGCGAAAGGACGAGATCGTCCACGGGCTCGCCGACACCCTCCGCCGCGCCCTGGAACGGGCGGGCGTGGAGCTCCTGCACGGCGCCGGGCGCCTGACGGGTCCCGAGGAGGTGGAGTTCGCCCCCGCCGACGGCGCGGAACCGCGGCGGCTCCGGGCGCGGGCGATCCTCCTCGCCACCGGGAGCGAGCCCGTGGAGCTGCCGGGCCTGCCTTTCGACGGCAAGCGCGTCGTCACCTCGACCGAGGCGCTCTCCTTCTCGGAGGTCCCCCAGCGGCTGAGCGTCCTGGGAGGAGGGTACGTGGGACTGGAGCTCGGGTCGCTCTGGGCCCGGCTGGGCGCCCGGGTGACCGTCGTGGAGGCGCTCCCGCGACTCGCGTCCGCGACCGACGGCCAGATCGCCCGCGCCCTCGGGAGAAGCCTGTCGAAGCAGGGCCTCGAGTTTCGACTCGGAACCAAGGTCGCCGAAGCGTCCGCCACCGCAGAGGGCGTCCGGGCCGCCCTGGAGTCCGAGGGGGGACGCGAGGAGCTCTCGTGCGACGTCCTCCTGGTGGCGGCCGGGAGGCGCCCGTTGACTGCCGGCCTGGGTCTCGAGAACGTCGGGGTCGAGCTCGACCCCGCCGGCCGGGTGCGCGTCGACGAGGCGTATCGCACGAGCGTGCCGTCCATCCTCGCCGTCGGTGACCTCGTGCCCGGCCCGATGCTCGCCCACAAGGCCTCCGCCGAGGGCGTCGCCGCCGTGGAGCGCCTCGCGGGACGGGAGGCGGAGGTGAACTACGACGCGATCCCCTCCGCCATCTACACGGCGCCGGAGGTCGGGAGCGTCGGGCTCACGGAGGAGGCCGCGCGGGAGCGCGGGGTAGAGCCGAAGATCGGGACCTATCCCTTCGGCGGCAACGCGCGGGCCCGCTCACTGGAGGAGGCCGAGGGGGTCGTCAAGGTGATCGCGCATCCTCGCACCGATCGCCTGCTCGGCGTCCACATCCTCGGGCCGCGGGCCTCCGAGCTCATCGCGGAGTGCGCCCTCGCGCTGGAGTTCGGCGCGAGCGCCGAGGACCTCGCCCGCACGGTCCACGGCCATCCGACGCTGGGAGAGGCGGTCCGGGAAGCGGCGAAGCTTTCCTGAGCCGGTACCGCCGCAGCGTGCCCTTCGGAATCGGGTTGGGGAGGCCACCCGTCTCCGGCATTGCTGCGTCCGAGGCGTCCTCTTCGATGGAGCTCGGCCTCAGGCGCGCGTCATCGTCGACTCAGCCCCTCTTCGCTACTCTTGGGAAGATCTTCCCGAGCAGAGCTCCCCCTCCCGAGCCGTAGGCGAGGCCTGCAAGCCCGCTGACCACGACGACCGACGCCGGCGCGGTGTCCAAGGTGGCCAGGCCCAGGAATACTCCTGATCCCAGCCCGCAGGCTCCCAGGACCAGCATCCCAGCGCGCGCACCTCCCAACCAAGCCAGCAGTCCTCCGCAGACCGCCCAGACACAAGCGAGCGGAACCGTGTAGCGGTCGACCTCTACGAGGGTCACGAGCGAGGGGATCTGGAGGGCCAGCGAAAGAAAGAAGGGCAAGACGCTCCCGATGAAACTGATCCCCGCCAGAAAACCGAGGAAGAAGCAGGCGGTTACGCGCAACGGACTTTGCTTCATGAGCTCATTCCAGAGTGCCAGGACGCGCGTCCTGTTCGGCTAAAGTCATCGAACGACCCGGGCAGAGTTCCGCCCTCTTTCTCAACCACCCACTCGGAGCGATCGGATAAATATGCGGACCGGGAGGAGAATTTTCAGTTCCCCGGAGGTTGGCCGGTCCTCTTCCGGTATCTAGTTTCAGTGCAGGCATTCTCGATAACGTTGTTACAGGCGTACTGGAGGGAGCCATGGCAAAAGATCTCACAAACCGTGCAGGGGCGGAAAGGGAGAAGGTCCCTCGCTGCAGCGCCTGCGAACGAGCGGAACGAATGTACCTCGCGAGGAGACGGATGCTCGCCTGCTGCGGACAGCGGCTCTTCAGGACGGAAGTCATCATGAAGAGCGACCCGACTCCGTTTGGACCGTAGGTTGCCCGCCGGGCTGCGAGGCAGGTTCCCGAGCTCGGTCGGGAGGAAAACGCGAAGCCCGCCGTTCCGGAGCTCCTTTCTGCCGCTTTGATGCTCCGGCCCATCCATCGAGCGGGTTCGAGGGCGAACGCTCAACGGCTCCACGCCTCAGGGTTGCCGGCGGCGCTCAGTGGGGGATCGAGCTCAACTGGAATTCGTTTTCAATGAACTTCTGAAAGAACTCGACGGATTCCAGGGTCTCTTTGAGTCGGCGGCCCTCAGACAGCGAGAGGTCTGTGGGGTTGATGTAGTTATCCGGCTTTTGTCCGTCTCTGACTTGTCGAGCCTGGTGTCTGAGACGCAGGTAGGAGAGGAAGTCGAAGGCGAGCTCGATCCGTTCGAGGTCCCTCGCGGGCATGGCACCCTGGCCCCTCAGCGCTCGGAGTTTTTCGGCGGTGCTGCCGTCGAGTATCCCGGCGCGCATGGAGAAGAGCGTGACGCCCTCCTGGAGGGCGAAGATGCCCGCTTTCTTCAGGTCGATCGTCCCCTTGTGGTCGCCCGACCTCTCGGTCTTGATCCGTCCGAAGAATCCCAGTGGCGGGCGAAACCGCAGGATGTTGCGGCCGAAGTAGGCGAGGAAGAGGGAGTTTCGGTGGACCTCCCGCCGGATGAGCTCCTTGAGCTGCTTCTCGTACTCGTGGCTGCCGTACACGGTCCGCAGGTCGCAGATCATCCCGAAGTTCACCATGTTCTCCGGGCTCGGCGTCGAGATCCACTGCGTGAGAAGCCGGCTCCAGTCGGTGAGGCTTCGCCGCCATTGGGGGTTATTCGCCATCGTGCGTCCCGGGCACGGCGGCACCCCGATGCGGATCATGGCCTCGATGAGCTTTTCGGAGAAGCCCTGGAGCGCTACCAAACCGGCTGAATCGACGGCGTCGTCAAAGACGATCGCGTTGTCCTGGTCTGTTTTCAGCGTCTGCTCCCTGCGCCCCTCGCTCCCGAGAGCCAGGAAAGCAAAGCCTTCCGGAACCCCTTCGATTTCGTGAAGCAGGAGCTCGATCGCCCGCTGGGCCATCGCGTCGTGGAAGTGTGCAATGAGGCGAATGACGTCGGCCGTGCGCGCACCGGCCCTGCAGGCGTAGAACACCACGTCGATCGCGCGGGCGTTGAGCTCTCTGAGCTCCTCGATGCTCCCGGCGCCCTCGATATCCCTGCCGAAGTAGAGTGGGGTCTGCATCTGAAGTTTGAGGACGTCGGTATCCGTCAGGATCCCGGCCAGCCGCCCCACGTCGTCAACCACGACGAGGCGGTGGATCCGGTTCTTTGCCATCCGGTAGATAGCCTCGAAGACGTGCTCCTCCTCCCGAATGGTCGTGAGGGGGGCGCTCATGACGTCCCCGGCGAGAATCCGTCCGCTGGTTTCGGCGATGCGATCCAGCTGGTTTCGGAAATCGCGATCCGTGATGATCCCCATCGGCTTGGCCCCGCAGCACACGACGAGACCCGAGATGTTCTTCTCCCGCATCCGGGCGGCCACGGTTAGGAGGTCTTCCGTGGGCGTACACGTGACGACCGCCCGCCGGCAGACCTCGGCCACCCTGACGAAGAAGAAGCCCTCGTCCCTCAAGAACACCTCCCGAATGGCACGAATATGCGGGAATCGCCTGCGACATTCCAGCCTCGAATTGCGCGGCCCCCTTGGGCTGCGGAGCTTGACGGGCTCCTCCGGCACCTGATACAAGAACGCGGTTTGTTTCGGCGGACGTGGGAGGAGAGGAAGGGCACGATGCGCAACCCAAGGCTGGTAGCTCTCGGTGTGTTGGGCGGAGGCTGGGTGGCTCTGGGCTCCTCGGTCGCACTGGCTTCCGGCGGCGCTGAAGCCGGCGGCGGACTGGGCGCGAGCCTGCCGCTCTTCTCAGGCATTCCCTTCGCCGGGATCCTCCTCTCGATCGCACTCTTTCCGCTGCTGGCGCCGCGCTTTTGGCACCACCACTTCGGGAAGGTGACGGCTTTCTGGGGCCTCGTCCTGGCCGTGCCGTTTCTGATCTCCCATCGCGGCGAGGCGCTCTACGAGATTGCCCACGTCTACCTTGCCGACTACGTGCCCTTCCTGATCCTCCTCTGGTCGCTCTTCACCATCGCCGGCGGCATCCTCGTCTCGGGCCGGCTGGCCGGGAGCCCCGCGGTGAACACGGTCCTCCTGCTCCTCGGCACCCTCATCGCCTCCTGGGTTGGCACGACCGGGGCCGCCATGCTCCTGGTCCGGCCCTTTCTGCGGGCGAACGCCTGGCGGAAGAAGAGAGCCTATCAGGTCGTCTTCTTCATCTTCCTCGTCTGTAATGTGGGCGGTGCGCTCACTCCGCTGGGGGATCCGCCGCTCTTTCTCGGGTTTCTGCACGGGGTACCGTTCTTCTGGACGTTCGCACTCCTCCCGCACATGGGAGTCGTGGCGCTCCTCCTGCTCGCGCTCTTCTACTTGCTGGACACCCTCGCCTACCGCAGGGAGGAGGGCTCCGCTCCCGCGGGCGACGGTTCGAAGCTCCGCGTGGAAGGGGCATCCAATCTGCTCTACCTGGGCGGCGTGGTGCTCGCGGTCCTGGTGAGCGGAGTGCTCCACCTCGGGGAGGCCTCCATCTTCGGTGTCCATCGAGCCACGGCGGATCTCCTCCGCGACGGCGTCCTGATCCTACTGGGGCTCGCGTCCCTGACGACCACCCCTCGGGCCCTCCGCGAACGGAACGAGTTCTCATGGGCGCCCATCCAGGAGGTGGCGATCCTCTTCGCCGGCATCTTCGTCACGATGATCCCCGTGATTCTCATCCTGAAGGCCGGCAGTCACGGCGCCATGGCGTTCCTTCTGGAGGCCGTGAAGAGGCCCGCCCACTACTTCTGGGCCTCCGGAGTACTCTCGAGCTTTCTCGACAACGCCCCTACCTACCTCGTCTTCCTGAACACGCAGCTCGGGAATTTCTTCTCCGGCGTGCCGGAGCGGGAAGCCATCGCCTCTTTGATTCGCGAGAAGGCCGTGTACCTGCAGGCCGTCTCGGCAGGCGCCGTCTTCATGGGAGCGAACACCTACATCGGGAACGCGCCGAACTTCATGGTCCGGTCCATCGCGGAAGAAGCAGGAGTCGAGATGCCGAGCTTCTTCGGGTACATTTTCAAGTACTCGTTACCCATGCTGGTTCCGTGCTTCGTGATCGTGACCTTCATCTTCTTCGCCTAAGAGGGCCGAGGGTAGACCATGCGGCGCATCCGAAAGATCCTGTTTCCGACTCGCTTCGAGCCGCTCTCGTACTCCTGCCTCGGCTGGGTGCTCCCGCTGGCCAGGGCTGGCGCCGAGGAGATCGTGTTCCTCTACGTGATCGACCGGGACGAGGTCGGCTTCGTTCCCTACGGCGGCTTCGATCGCAAGCTCGCCGACGAGCTGAGGGAGAAGGCGAAGCTCCACTTCGAGGACTGGAGCCGGATCGTCGAGGAGAGGGGCCTTCGCTGGAGGGCCATCGAGGAAGTGGGAAACCCCGAGGCGAAGATCCTCGAGGTGGCCGGCCGCGAGGGAGTCGACCTCATCGTCACCGGGCGCCAGCATCACCACCCCCTGGACGCGGTCTACCTCGGCGGCACCGCCATGGAGATCCTCCGGGAGTCCCGGGTTCCGGTCCTGGTCTGCAAGGCCGGAGAGGCCGGCGAGGGGTGCCCGATCGACAGCAGTCCCTTCGACCACGTGCTCCTCGCCACCGACTTCTCCGCCGAATCGAGGGCGGCCTTGGACTTCCTGCTCGGGCTTCGGGCGGTGGTGGGCTGCGTTTCGGTGGTGCACGTCTTCGAGGAGTTAGAGGAGCTGGAGGGCGAGGCCGTAGCCTCCAGGGAGGCCGAGCTGCGCACAGGCCTTGAGGGCGTCTGCGCAGAGCTACGAACGGCAGGCCTCGAGTGCGACAGCCCCTTGGTCGCCGGCGACGTGGAGGCGGAGGTCCTTCGGATTGCGGCCGACGGTCGGTGCACCGGCATCATCATGGGCACCATGGGCAAACACGGTCTGCGGGAGCTCTTCGAGGGGAGCGACTCCCACCGGGTGACGGAAGGGTCGCCTATTCCGGTCGTGCTGGTGCCGCTCCCGAAGGATTAGCGGATAGCGATTAGCGAGTTGGGAGGTTAGGGTCCTGCTAATCCCCATCCCCAAGGCGCTAATGCCTCAAACGAAAGGGCGGCCTGCCGGAAAGCAGGTCGCCCTTTCGTTTGAAACCCGGGCGCGCTCCGCGCCCGGGCCCAGAGCTTACTTGCTCGTCATCTCGCGCGGGTAGCGGAGGCTCGCCACGAGGTTCTGCACCTCCACGGGCGGCTCCTTCGTGATGTTCGAGACGACGATGCAGGTGAGGAAGTTCAGCGCCATGCCCAGGCAGCCGATGCCCTCGGGGGAGATCCCGAACCACCAGTGCTCCGGCGTGTTCAGGGCCGGGTTCATGAACTTGAAGTAGATGATGTAGGCGGCCGTGAAGAGGATGCCCACGGCCATGCCGAGCATCGCCCCCTCCTTGGTCGCCTTCTTCCAGAAGATGCCCAGGATGATGACCGGGAAGAAGGAGGCCGCCGCCAGGCCGAAGGCGAAGGCCACCACCTGGGCCACGAAACCGGGTGGGTTGATCCCGAAGTACCCCGCGATGACGACGGCACCTCCTGCCGCGCCGCGCGCCCACCAGAGCTCCGCCGTCTCCGACATGTTCGGCGTCAGCACGCCCTTCATCAGATCATGGGAGATGGCCGCCGAGATGACCAGGAGGAGCCCGGCGGCGGTGGAGAGCGCGGCTGCCAGACCTCCGGCGGCCACAAGGGCGACGACCCAGTTGGGCAGCTTCGCGATCTCGGGGTTCGCGAGCACCATGATGTCGTTGTCGATCTTGAGCTCGTTCTTGCTCTTCTCGACCGGGTCCTCGAACTTGCCCTTGGCGTACTGCATGATGCCGTCGCCGTTCTTGTCCTTCCAGGCGACGAGCTTCGTCTTCTCCCAGTTCTTGAACCAGGAGGGAGCCTCGGCGTACGTCTTGCCGTGGACCGTCTTGATGAAGTTCGTGCGGGCGAAGGCCGCGACGGCCGGGGCCGTGGTGTAGAGGAGGGCGATGAAGACCAGCGCCCAGCCGGCCGAGGAGCGCGCGTCGCGGACCCTCGGGACCGTGAAGAAGCGGATGATGATGTGCGGAAGACCCGCCGTTCCCACCATCAGCGCGAGCGTGATCATGAAGACGTCGATCCGCGCCTTCTGGCCCGCGGTGTAGGCCTTCAACCCGAGGTCGGTCGAGATCTGGTTCAGGACGTCCAGGAGGTACTGGCCCTTCTGGGCGCCGAGGAGTGCGGCCCCGCCCTCACTGAGCCCGCTGCCGTAACCGAACTGCGGGATGGGGTTGCCGGTGAGCATGATGGAGATGAAGATGGCCGGGATGAGGTACGCGACGATGAGGACGCAGTACTGGGCCACCTGGGTGTACGTGATGCCCTTCATGCCGCCGAGGGTCGCGTAGAAGAAGACCAGCGCCATGCCGACGTACACGCCGCCGTCGATCGACATCTCGAGGAACCGGGAGAAGACGATGCCGACGCCGCGCATCTGGCCGGCGACGTACGTAAACGATACGAAGATTGCGCACAAGAGAGCGACGATGCGGGCGCCGTTGGAGTAGTACCGGTCGCCGACGAACTGGGGAACGGTGAACTTGCCGTACTTCCGAAGATAGGGAGCGAGGAGGACGGCCAGGAGCGTGTAGCCGCCCGTCCAGCCCATCAGGTACATGGAGCCGTCGCGCCCGAGGAACGAGATCAGGCCGGCCATCGAGATGAAGGAGGCGGCGGACATCCAATCCGCGCCCGTGGCCATGCCGTTGACGATGGGGGGGATCTGCTTCTCTGCTACGTAGAAGTCGCCGGTCGTCTTCGCCCGCGCCCAGATGGCGATACCTATGTAGAGGGCGAAGGAGAGGCCGACGATGATCCAAGTCCATGCTAGAATGCTCATACAAGGCCTCCTATATCCATCTGCCGACGCAGACTATTTCTCGTGGACATCGTACTTCCTGTCCAGTTTATCCATGAGTCTTACGTATACAAAGATAAGAACGACAAAAGTAACCAGGGAACCCTGGTTGGCAAACCAGAATCCAAGAGGAAAGCCCGCGATGCGGAAGTTATCGAGCGGATCTGCGATCATAATGCCGGCAAAATAGGATACACCGAACCAAATGGCCAAAATAATAATGATGTAGCGAAGATTCTCTTTCCAGTAGAGTACAAGCTGTTCCGGTTTCATCACCTACTCCTTTTCAGTTGGTAGAACGCCGGGTCCTTAAATGACCGCCCTCACCTCCTTTCCTGGTGGAATTCCCCTCCCTCGGTGGGTTGGACGCCGCACCCGCTGCGGAGACGCGGCGACGGCACGGGTCGTCGCGAAGAGTATCCTTCAGGCGATCCCGAGTCAATAAGAATAGAAAACGATGTTTGAGGAGACGAAGATAGCCGGAGCGGGTCTTTCCGCGAAACGGCTCCGTCCGGGGCGGTGGAGCTCATCAAGGCAGGCCGTCCTGGCCCCTTCTTACAGGTAACGCCTAAATACTCGAATTGGCGCCGGTTCCTGTCGCAAGGAAAGGACAGTCAGGCTGAGACGAGGCGGCAGTTCCACTCCCATGCCGGCCCGCCGAGGCAAACGTAAGTTGATCCTTCCGGCACTTGCGGTGAGGGGTGAGGCTTGGAGAAGGGCCCTTCCGACGCCTTCGCCGGGCAGTTGTTTGGGCTCCGTAGAGAGGAGTCCCGTTAATAGCGCGACGTCTGCCACCGGAAGAGGAGCATCTGATCGCAGAACGCCTTCGCGTCGGCCAGGCTGCCGATCCCCCTGGCTGAAAGGAGCGAGACGAGGCCCAGGAGGATCTCGGCAGTGGCTTTGGCGTCACCAAGGGAGGTGTGGCGCCCTTGGATCTCGACTCCCAGCCGCTGCGCGATGGCGTCCAGGTTGTGACCTTCGAAGTCGCGGTGTAGCCCGTAAGAGAGCAGAAGGGTATCGAGGAGCGGGTTCTCCAGCGGCGCCATCCTGTACTTCGCGGCCGCGAGATCGAGGAACTTCTTGTCGAAGGCCGCGTTATGGGCGACGAGGACCGAATCGCGGAGGTAGCTCTTGAACTGGGGCAGGACCTGATCCAGCGTGGGGGCGTCTCCGATCATCGAGTCGTCGATACCGTGGAAGCGGGTGGAGCTCTCCGGAATGTGCCGGCAGGGGTTCACCAGCGTGTGGAACGTGTCCGCCGCGACCATCTTTCCCCTTCGGACCCGAACCGCGCTGAGGCTCACGATCTCGTCGCCGTCCGAAGGGTTCAGCCCCGTAGTCTCCGTGTCGAAGACCACGTATTCGAGATCCGCGAGCGGCGTGGCGAGAAGCTCCGCCGATTCCCGGGTGGGATGGGGCAGGAAGAGGTCGAAATCGTAGAACTCCGGCTGCTGGTCGGCGATCCCAGGGACTCGCTCCCGCCCGGCGACCGAGCGGATCAACCCCAATCGGACCTCGAAGCCGCCCCCGCTGCGCCGAGTCCACATTTCCGCGCGGTTCCGCGCCAAGATCTCGTCCAAGGAGAGGCCCGCCTCTCCGAGCGGCGCAATACGCTCGGCTCCGAGCCCGGAGAGATCGGGGACCGACGTCCCCCGGATGCGGAACGTGAAGACGACGGCCTCCTCCTCCACGCTCAGAGAGACCTCCACGGGCTCCGCAGGGCTCTTGGCCCGGAGCCAGTCCAGGACGGCGGAGAGCACGGCGACCCACGAAAAGGGTTCGACCACCACACGGCAGGGTTCCTCGGGCGCGATGTCGATCGACAGCCGGACGTCCGAAGCGCCTCCGGCGGCCTCCGTCAAGAGATCCCTCGGATCGCCGGCCACCAGTGGCCACCGCGCGGACTCGGCGGCGCCCGCAGCGGTCTCGGCG
>JACRCS010000308.1 GCA_016218905.1 Deltaproteobacteria bacterium | reverse complement strand
GACTCGCGGAGGGCTGCCCGCCCAATCTGCCCGTCATAGCGCTGACGGCCCACGCCCTGCCCCGGGAGCGCGAGAGATTTCTGGCCCTCGGAATGGACGAGTGCCTCACAAAGCCGTTGGACCCCGACGCGCTGAAGCACGTGCTCTCCCGCCTGGCGACCCAAAGGCTCGAACGCGCCACGTAGATCTCGCGCCACCGCTCTATGAAGGAGGCCCCCGATGTCCTTCGAGGTGAAGTTCTACAGCGTCCAGTTGGGTCGCACGATGAGGCGGCACGCCGACACGGGGGAGGAGTTCTGGTACGACGCGTCCATCCTCTGCAAGCCCAAGAAAGGGGCGTGCGGACAGTATCTGAGCATCTTCTTCCTGCCCGCGGGCGAACTGCTGCCGCCGAACGAGGTCGTCCCCATCGGCGCTTCCTTCACGCACTACTACGCCACGATCTACGCCCGGACCGACGAATACCCGCACTTCATCGATCTGCTCCGGAACGAGAAGCCGCTGACCGCCGCCGTCGTCATGGGGAAGCCCTCGCTCAACCGCCTCGTCTGCCGCGAGGACGAGGCCGGCGAGGCCGAGCTCGAACTCCTGACCGGGCTCGACCCGAAGGCGCATCTGCACGGATAGGCGGTATTCGGTTCTCGGTTCTCGGTTCTCGGTTGTCGGTTCCCCGTTTCGGTTCTTCTCGTCGAGGGAGACCGTGACCTCCAGGTGAATAGCGAGAGCGCATCTGCGTCTTCTTCGTCATTCCGGCATGGATAGCCGGAATCCAGGACGCCGTGGATGCCCCTCCTGGGCGGCTGGACCCCGGCAATCCGTGCCGGGGTGACGGAGGAGGCCGGAGTCGTCCTCTGCCAACCAGCCGGGCAGCGGCGTACCGAAGCTGACAACCGATGACCGCCTCAGCTCCTCCGCCGTCGACCACAACCCCGTTCGGAGCAGCCCCGCCCCTGCGGGTTGGCGGGCGTCCCCTTGACCGGAGGCCGCCTAGGAGGCTACCCTTCGTAGGAGCTAACATAACGAAAACAAAAGGATATCGCGCCAGATGCCCCCTACCCTGCGGCTTCTCAGTTCCGTGCTCCTCTTCGTCGTCTGCGCCACCTTCTCGGCGGCCGAAGCTTCTTCCTCGGCTCGGCTTCGCGACGGTGACCTCGTCTTCCAGCGGGAGTCCGGCTCCGACCCGTCGGCCCTCCAGCGGGCGACGGCCTCGCCCTACACCCACGTCGGCATGGTCCTCTTCCGTGGCGGGAAGCCCTACGTCTTCGAAGCGCTCGAAACCGTCCGGTACACGCCTCTCTCGGCCTGGACGGAAAGGGGGCCGGGCCTCATCGTGAAGCGGCTGCGGGACGCCGACCGGCTTCTCCCGCCAGCGGCCGTCCGGCGGCTGCGGGCGCAGGCGGCGCTCCTCGAGGGAAGGCCGTACGACTCCGACTTCCGCTGGTCCGACGACCGCATCTACTGCTCCGAGCTCGTCTGGAAGCTCTACGACCGAGTGCTCGGCGTCCAGCTCGGGACGCCGAAGAAGTTCCGCGAGTTCGACCTCGACGATCCCGTCGTGGCCGAGGAGCTCCGGCGGCGCTACGGCGACGCCGCTCCGCTCGACGATCTCGCGATCTCCCCGGGCCAGGTTTTCGCTTCCGAGCGGCTCGTCGCCGTCACCACTCGATCCCCAGGACCTCGGCCAGCGCCTGGTGGACCCGACGCAGAGACGCCTCGGTGAGCCGGGTCAGCGGGCCCTGGCCCATCAGCCGGCGGTTGTCGACGGCCCGGAGCTGATCGATGAGCAGGTCGGAGTCGCGATCGAGGCGGTCCCGGGCGGGCACACGCACCCGCAACGGCTCGGCGTCCGGCACCAGGTTCGTCGTCAGGGGGATGACGAGGGTAGAGGGGTGTTGCGCGTCCAGGAGCGCCTGGTTCTGAACGATCAAGACCGGCCTCACCTTGCCGGGTTCGGCCCCCCTGCCCGGGTTCAGGTTCGCGAGCCAGACCTGACCCGACTCAAGCGGCAGGGTCATGGTCGATCTCGCTGAACTCCTCGTTCACCCTGGCGCTCTCCTCGCGGACCCTTCGGCTGAGCTCCATGAGCCTCGCCCGCCGTCGCTCGGAGCGAACGGACGCGTTCATCCGCTCCAACGCCTCGCGCAAATACAGCGCGCGAGACATCTGCAGCTCCTTTGCGTGCTCGTCGACTTCCGACAGGAGGCGGTCGGGAATGCGGACCGATATGGATGACACCGCTGCACTCCTTTCTGTGTGACGCATTGTCATCTTAGCCGGAGCGCAGAATGCGGTCAACGGTGGCGCCGGCCCGTGGCACCGGCCCGAGCGAGACCTCGGCCGGGCCAATCACAACGGCCCTTTCGTCGGTCGCAACGTGCCCTTTCAGCCGTTCGGCCCGTCGGCGTTCCTCTCCGGCCCGATCGAGAAAGATCTCCCTCAAACCCCGCCTTGACGGTCCTCTTGCAGGATGTTACAGAACCGGTGAGGTCCAGTTTCGTGCCTTCCGGAGAGAAACGATGATCTCGGAGGGAAGCCCCAGCCTCAGAAAATTCGTGGCGCCCGAGGTCATCTTCGGCGTCGGCGCCCGCCACCTGGCGGGACGGTACGCGAGAAACCTCGGTGCCCGCCGGGTGCTCGTCGTCACGGACCCAGGCGTCATCGCGGCCGGCTGGGTAGCGGACGTGACCGCCAGCCTGGACGAGGAACACCTCCCCTGGTCGCTCTTCTCCGACGTGATTCCGAACCCCCGGGACTCCGCGGTCATGGCCGGCACGGAGGTCTATCGGGCCGAAGGGTGCAACGCCATCGTGGCCGTCGGCGGGGGCAGCCCCATCGACTGCGCCAAGGGCATCGGGGTCGTCAGCTCCAACCGGAGGCACATCCTCGAGTTCGAGGGGGTGGACCGGGTGTCGGAGCCCATTCCGCCGCTGCTCTGCGTGCCCACGACGGGAGGCACGTCGGCCGACGTGTCCCAGTTTGCGATCATCACGGACACGGAGAGGCGGGTGAAGTTCGCGATCATCACCAAGGCCGTCGTTCCCGATGTGGCCCTGGTCGACCCGCTCACCCTCACCACCATGCCCCGCTGGCTGGCGTCGTGCTCAGGGCTCGATGCGCTCATCCACGCCATCGAGGCCTTCGTCTCCAACGCGAGCTCCGCCATGACGGACCTGCACGCGCTGGAGGCGATCCGCCTCCTCGCCGGCAACCTCGAGCTCTCGATCCGCAACCCGCAGGATATCGACCTGCGGGTGAAGGTCATGCAGGGGAGTCTCCAGGCCGGCCTGGCCTTCTCGAACGCGAGCCTCGGCGCCGTGCACGCCATGGCTCACAGCCTCGGGGGCCTCCTGGACCTGCCGCACGGCGAGTGCAACGCCCTGGTGCTGGAACAGGTGATGGCCTTCAACTTCGCCGCCGCCGAGGACCGCTTCCGCCGGATCGGGGAGGCCCTCGGCCTCGACTTGCGAGGCAGGAACGAGCGCGAGAGCCGCTCCTCCATCCTCGCGGAGATCCATCGACTGCGCGGCGCGATGGGCCTGGACGAGACGCTGGGGAAGAGAGGCGTCGGGCGCGCCGACATTCCCGGCCTCGCCGCCCGGGCGATCGCAGACCCATGCATCGTGACGAACCCCCGTCGGCCCAACCGGAGGGACATCGAGGTAGTGTATGAGGAAGCTCTCTGAGCCACGGGAGAGCTGGGACGACCTGCGGGCGAAGATCATCGGGTTCGGAGAGCGCTCCGTCCGAAAGAGCTATTACCCGGAGCTCGCGCAGCGCCTCGGGGAGCTTGATCGCTTCAAGACGCTCCTCGACCACGCCAATGAAGCGATCTTCCTCATCGAGCTGCCGCAGGGGCGCCTTGCCGACGTGAACCAGTCCGCCTGCGAGCAGATCGGACGTCCTCGCGAAGAGGTGCTGACGCTCTCCCTCCCGGAGGTGATGAGCGTTAGTGCGCCGGCCGAGTGGAGCGCCCTCCTCCGCGGGCTCCAGGAAGGCACGCCCCTGCCGCAGACGGTCACGGCCGCGCTTCACCGGAGCGACGGGAGCGACGTTCCGGTGGAGATGACGCTGAGCGCCGTCGTCTTCGAGCGAGCTCCGTACGCGGTGGCGGTCGCGCGCGACACCACGGAGCGCAGGCGGGCTGCCGAGCAGCTCTCTCTCCTGGCGACTGCCGTGGAACAGGCGGCGGAGGCGATCGTCATCTCCAACGCCGACGGAACCATCCTGTACGCGAACCCGGCCTTCAGCGAGGTGACCGGGTACTCGCGCGAAGAGGCGAAGAGCCGCAACCTCTGGGACCTGGAGACCGGGGGGCGCGACGCCGCCAACTGCCGCGCCGCGCGGAGCGCTCTCCAGCAAGGGAAGGTGTGGAACGGGCACTTCGTCTACCGGAAGAAGGACGGCACCCTCTATGACGTCGATAGCTCGCTCTCGCCCGTCCGCGACGACGCGGGGCGGATCACCCACTACGTCGCGGCGCAACGCGACGTCAGCAATGAGCTCCGGCTGGAGAGGCAGATCCGGCAGGCGCAGAAGCTCGAGGCGCTGGGCACGCTGGCGGGAGGGATCGCGCACGACTTCAACAACCTGCTCATGTCGATCCTCGGCTATGCCCAGCTCGCGCTCCGCGAGCTTCCGGAAGGAAGCGAAATCCGTGAAGACGTGGAGCGCGTCCTCTCGGCCGGAGAGCGCGCCAGAGCGCTCGTCGCCCAGATCCTGACGTTCGCTCGGAGGGGAGACCAGGAGCTCCAGCCGGTCCGCCTCACTCCACTCATCAAGGAAGTCCTCAAGCTCCTCGAGGCGACCTTGCCTCCCACCATCGAACTCCGCCTCACCGGCCGCCCCGCTTCCGACACGGTCACCGCCGACCCCACGCAGATCCATCAGGTCCTGATGAACCTCTGCACCAACGCCGCTCAGGCTCTCGGCGAGAACTCCGGCGAGATCAAGGTTCAGCTCGCCGACAGCCTCGTGACGGCGGAAGAGCCTCCCCCGCACCCGGACCTCGGCGAGGGTCTCTACGTGAGGGTCACCGTGTCGGATACCGGGCCCGGCATGACCGCGGAGGTGTTGGAGCGGATCTTCGAGCCGTTCTTCACGACCAAGGAGGCCGGACGGGGGACGGGGCTCGGGCTCTCGGTCGCACATGGAATCGTCAAGAGATACGGAGGAGCCATCAACGTGGAGAGCGAGCTCGGCAGGGGGACGACGTTCCACCTCTACCTGCCCGCCATTGCGCCGTCGCAGCCGGAACAGACGCGGATCGAGGAGGATCTTCCCCGCGGACCGGAACACGTCCTACTCGTGGACGACGAAGAGGCCATCCTCGAGCTCGAGAAGAGCATCCTCCAGGAGCACGGCTACCGCGTGACGACGGCCGCGGAGGGCCTGGAGGCCCTGGCGCTCTTCCAGCGAACGCCGGGGGCCTTCGACCTCGTCATCGCGGATCAGATGATGCCGAAGATGACCGGGGCCTCTCTCACGCGTGAGCTGCTGCGGCTGCGCCCCGACCTGCCCGTGATCCTCTGTACGGGATACCACTCCCTCGCCGGGGAGGATTGGTCGGGGGTCGGGTTCCGCGACGTCCTCCAAAAGCCCGTCACCGCTCGCCAACTCGTCCTCGCCGTCCGCAGCGTGCTCGATGCGATCGGCAGGCCTGACCCGAGCGGACGCGGGTCCTAGACCGGATGGGAGGCTTCGTCACCGCCGGCGTCCTGCTCGGCCTTTCGGCCGGTCTGTCGCCCGGCCCGCTCCTCGCCCTGGTGCTCTCGCAGACCCTCCGGTACGGCGCGTGGGAGGGCGCCAAGAGCGCGGCGGCGCCGCTCGTGACCGATCTGCCGATCGTCACCGGCTGTCTGCTGATGCTGACGCAGGTCGCGGCCTCGCGCGCGGGCCTCGGAGCCGTGTCCCTCGGGGGAGCGATCTTCCTCGCCTTCACGGCCTATCAGACGGCGACCGCGGGTCCGCCGGAGGGCGAGGGGAGCCGGGCGGCCCCCCGGTCGCTCCTGAAGGGCGCGGCGGTCAACGCCCTCAGCCCCCATCCCTACCTCTTCTGGCTGACGGTCGGCGGACCCACGCTCCTGCGCGCCTGGGAGCGGGGTTGGCTCTGCGCGACCGCCTTCGCGGTGGGATTCTTCGGCTGCCTCGTGGGGTCGAAGGTCGCGGTGGCGGCGGCGGC
This sequence comes from Deltaproteobacteria bacterium, assembly GCA_016218905.1. Next base: position 6,060 of record JACRCS010000308.1, on the reverse strand, counting down.
CGGGCGCTCCCGGCGCTTCTTCACCGGCAGGGCCTACGCCTGGCTGATGCGGGCGCTGGGGGCGGCGCTCCTCGTCTTCGCGGCCCTTCTGCTCCGGGAGGGTCTCATGCTCCTCGGCGCCATCACTTGAACACCCCGCCGTCGTAGCCTCCGAGGCTCCCGGTCGAGATGCGCGCGGTGCTCGCCACGACCGTGAGGCTGCTCGCCACCATGGCGGCCGCGGCGACGAGCGGGTTGAGGGTTCCCGCGAGCGCCAGCGGGATCGCCAGCGCGTTATAGGCGAACGCGAAGAAGAGGTTCTGGCGGAGGATCCGGCTCGTCCGGAGCGCCAGGGCCCGGAAGGCGAGGACCCTCCGCGGGTCGTCCGAGAGGAGCGCGACGTCGGCCGCCTGCCACGCGCCGCTGGAGCCCTCCGAGCCCACGGCGAAGCCGATGTCGGCCAGGGCCAGCGCGGCTGCGTCGTTCAACCCGTCACCCACCATTGCCAGCCGCCGGCCCTGCGCCCGGAGCTCTCGGACGAGCGCCACCTTCTCCTCCGGGGAGGCTCCGCCCCGGCGCGCTCCCGGGCCGATCCCGAGCGCCTCGGCCACGGCCGCCGTCGTCGCCGGGGAGTCGCCGGAGAGGAGCCAGACCTCGACGCCCGCGGCCGCGAGACTGCTCACGGCCTCTCCCGCGCCCGGTTTCGGGACGTCCCCGAAGGCGAGAAGCGCCCTGCCCTCGCCCTCCCACGCCCCGAAGACCGCCGTCAGGCCACGAGCCTCGAGATCGGCCGCCTCTTCGTCGAGGTCCGCGGGCAGCCGCCAACCCGAGGACGCGAGGAGGCGCCGGTTCCCCACCAGGACCTCGCGGCCTTCCACGGTGGCCCGGATCCCCAGCCCCTCGAGCGCCTGAAAGGAGTCGGGCTCTCGCGGTTCGATCCCCTCGGCCCTGGCCCGGCGGAGGATCTCTCGCGCCAGGTAGTGGGAAGAGCGCACCTCGGCCGAGGCGATCCGGGTGAGTGCCTCCTCCCGCGCCGCACCCCGCAGGGAGAGCTCCCGGAGGGTGAACCGCCCCTCCGTGAGCGTTCCCGTCTTGTCGAAGACGACCGTGTCGACGCGGCCCGCCAGCTCGAGCGCCGCCGGGTCCCGCACGAGGAGGCCCTCTTCCCGGGCCTTGGCGACAGCCGCCACCTTCGCGAGCGGCGTCGCGATCCCGAGGGCGCACGGGCAGGTGATGACGAGCACGGCCAGAGCGCGCAGGAGCGCCTCTTCCGCGGCGGCTCCCGAGAGGAGGAGCCAGACGGCGCAGCCGGCGGAGAGGAGGAGCACTCCCGGCACGAGGCGGCGGGTCAACCGATCGGCGAGGAGCTCCGCCCGGCCCTTCCGGCCCAGGGCGTCCTCCACCTCGCGCGCCAGGAGGCGGAGCGAGCTCTCGCTGCCGGGGCGGTCCGCCCGGAGGAGCGCATCGCCCTCGAGCACCCTCGCCCCGGCCCGCACCGGCTCCCCCTCTCCCCGGACGACCGGCCGAGACTCCCCGGTGAGGACCGCTTCGTCGAGCTGCGCCGGACCGGCGAGGAGGCGCCCGTCCACCGGCACCGTCTCACCCTCCCGGACGACGAGCTCGTCCCCGGGTGAGACGGCCGACGACGACACCCACCGCTCCCCTCCGGGAGCGCGCACGCGGGCCTTTCCCCGGGCGAGCTCCTGGAGCTCTCGTACGCGCGCGGAGATCCGCTCTTTGGCGCGGAGCTCCAGGTACCGGCCGAAGAGGACGACCGCCACCAGCGTCGCCGCCGTGTCGAAGTAGAGGTGGAGGCTTCCCCGGCCGAGCTGGACCAGGCTGTAGGCGTACGCCGAGAGGGCGCCCGCCCCGACGAGGACGTCCATGGTCGGCACGCCCGCGCGCACGCTCGACCACGCGCGGCGAAGGAGGGGAGCCCCGCAGAAGAAGACCGCCGGCGTCGAGAGGAGCCAGAGGAGGAGCGAGATCAGCAGCACGGCCTCCCGCCCGAGCTCGGCGAAGAACCCGCCGTAGAGGACGAGCGAGAGCATCATCGTGTACATGGAGAGGATGGCCGCGAGACCGACGCGGAGCAGCAGCGCCCTCCCCTCGCCCGGCCCGGGCTCCTCGGGGTAGCGGCCCCCGTAGCCGAGGCCCGTGATCACCCCCAGGAGTTCCTCGGCCGTGACCCGGTGGGGGAGATAGCGGATCCGCGCCGCGTCCGAGACGAACCGGACCGAGACGTCCAGCACGCCCGGCGTCTTCCGGAGGACCTCCTCGAGCACCCAGGCACAGGCGGAGCACCACATCCCCTCGATGGATAGGCCCAGCTCCGCGCCGGCGCCCTCGTCGAGGCGGGCGGCCGGCGACGAAGCGTCGCCCGGCGCCACGACCCCCAGGGCTTCGCAGGCGCGGTAGACGTCCGTCCCGCGGAAGTCCGCGGGAGGGCCCTCGGGGCGGTGGAAGAGGAGGTCGAAGACGTGCAGGCATCCGGTGCAGCAGAAGCGGCGAGGCTCGCCGCCGAAGGCGCGCTCGATCCGGGAGCCGCCGGCGGGTAGCCCGCACAGGGCGCACGCCTCCTGACTTCGGAGCGCGCCCTCAGCCAAGGGCCTGGTCCGCCCCGGGCGTCCGGCGGGCGGTTCCGGGAGCGAGGCGGGGCGGCGCGGCTCGCCGCTCGGTCACGGGCGTCCCTGCTCCCGAGGGCCTAGCGCGCGCAGGTCCCGGAGGATCGCCCAGCGGTCCCGCTCGGCCACGGTTTCGGCGAGGGGGGGATGGCGGGCGTAGCCGAGGCTGATCTTTCGGAAGAGTTTGCCGTCGGGCTGGTCCTGGACGAGCCGCGAGCGCAGGTCCGTGGGGAGCGGCGCGAAGCTCTGCCCGACGGTTCCGTTCCCGTCGAGGAGCGGCCCGTGGCAGGGGATGCAGAAGTAGGCGTAGGCGCGCCTGCCCTGCTCGACGGCCTCGGGGCTTGCCGGCACGGGGTTCACGAGCTTCGCGGCGTCGGCGGTCCGGAGGACCTCCACCCCTCCCCCCACGGGGACCGTCCCCTTGGGCGCGGCCGGAAACTCGCTCTGGTAGGTGTCGAGGGCGTCGTCGTCCTTCATCCGCGCGTAGTCGCACCCCCCGAGAAGCCACAGGGCCGCGAAGGAGGCGAAGAGGATCGTCCGGCGCTTCATGGCTGGAGCTCTCCCGCTCCCGGCCGGTTTCGCACGTGCTGCGGATCCACCTCCGGTCCCGCCACGGCCGGGTGGGGAGAGGTGCCCGGGAACTGTTGTGGCCCGTAGGTAGAGTACGGCGAGCCCCCCGGAAGGTCCTCGATCACGCTGAAGTCCCACGGGGAGGGGCCCTTGTCGCCGACGAAGAAGAAGAGCAGGAGCCCCCAGAGGAGGGTCCCGGCCGTGAAGGCCGCGACCCAGAGCCACGTCCGGACCGTCTCCTGCCGCTCGGCTCGCGGGTCTGTCTTCCGGCTCAAGGGGGTGCCGTGTTCGGTCATTACCTCTCCTGAGGCGTGCAGCGTTGTCGGTGCTCTCAATACCCTACCGGGCCTCCGCGCACGCCTACGAAGATCATGTACGCCACGGCCCAGGCGGCGATGCCTACGTAGACCAGCACCAGGAAGGGTGCGACGGGGTTCTCCTCCGCGTGGTGGCCCGACTCGATCTCGTGGCCCTCGAGCCGGCGGATCTCCTCCTTGCTCCGGGGGATCCGCCGCATCGGATAGCTCGACCACGCCATGTAGACGAGGATGACGGCGACGATGCCGAGCAGGTAGGCGAGCGCCGCGTCCTTGAAGTCGACGAGCGAGAAGTACCGCATGCTAGCCCCTGAGCCGCCAGAGCGTGAGCGCGACGGGAGCGAAGAGGACCAGGACGCTCAGGCAAAGGATGACGACGAGCGCGTAGGCTCCGCGGCAGGGACGAACCGCGTCGCCGGCGGGCCTCGCCGGCTCGCCCGTGAGCGCCAGGTACCGAGCCCGCTCCGGGTCCGAGAACTGCCCCGTCCCGAGCCCCCAGAGGAACGCGAGGACGCTCGCGGCGAGGCTGAGCAGCACGAGCACGAGCCAATGGCCGAGATACATGGAACCTCCTACCGCCTCCGCGCGGCCGCGTCGACGGCCGCCGGGGCTCCCGCGTCATCGGGGCGCGCGGGCTCGCTCGCGGCGTCGATCCCTCGGGGCTCGGTGTTCGCGTCGTTCTCCCCGATGAAGTACACGGCCACGTAGTTGCCCACGTCCCAGATCTTCTCCGACTCCAGGTCCTTCTTGAAGTAGGGCATCGCCGTGCCGGTGATGCCGTTCATGATCTGGTAGTACAGGATCCCGCCGGAGATCCCGCGGTTCCGGAGCACGGTGAAGTTGAGCGGCGGGGGGTCGAGGTAGCGCTGCGCCGGCCCCATGCCGTCGCCCACCGGCCCGTGGCAGCCGATGCAGAAGGACTGATAGATCCGCTGGCCCCGCTTCAGGCTCTCTTGCGACGCGGCGTAGGGGCTCGGGATCTTCCGCCAGCCCTCCGGAACCAAGGAGTGGAGCCAACGGACGTTCTCGTCGGGTCCCGCCCGGTAGGCCCGGAGCGACTGCTCCTTCCAGTAGCGCTGCCGCCGGACCCGCTCGTCGGCGTCTTTGAAGCCGAGGCTCTGCTTGTAGGCGATGAGCGCCCGGATCTTCTCCGGCCCGAGGAACTCCCAGCTCGGCATCACGGACTCGGGCCGGGTGAACCTGGGGTTGATGAAGTGCGCCACGTGCCAGTCGTCCGGGTGCTCACCGCCCTCCTGGGAGAGGTCCGGCCCGGTGCGTTCGCTCCCGAGCAGGTGCGGCTGGTCCTGCACGTAGTCGCCGGACTGGGCGATCCGGTGGGCGCCGATATCCCAGTCGATGCTCCGGATGAACTGCGTGTGGCAGAACGTGCACCCGTTGTTGATGTAGATCCTGCGGCCCTCCTCCTCCAGGGCGGTCCTCGGCCGGAAGATCTCCGAAGGCTTCTCCGGGATCGTGACCCACGGGAGGATCACGGAGGTGACGATCACGGAGCCGAGCAGGAGGAGGCTCCCGGTGACGATCACGGTGGGATTCATGCGCATGGCGCGGCCTCCGCCGGCACACCGGAGAACCGGGCCGCAGCCAGCGGGCGGAGGGTCATCCCTCCTCCTCGGCGAGGGTCACCTCGCCCACCTCGGGGAGATACTGCTCCTCGCGCTTCTCCCGGCCGAGGATCGTCATCGACACGTTGTAGAGGCCGATCACCGCGGCGCCGAGGAGGAGCACGCCGATGCCCGACCGGACGGCGTAGTAGGGGTGGATCATGGGCAGGGTCCGGTAGACCGTCTCCCCGTTGAGCCAGGCGTTCCCCTGCACGAGTCCCCCTGCGGTGAGCACGAACCAGAAACCGGCCATGCCGAAGAGGACGAGCCAGTACTGGACGTCTGCGAGCCGCCGGTCGTAGAGGGGACGGCCCAGGATCCGAGGGAGCATGAAGTACATCCCGCCGAGCGCGATCGTGCCGGAAAAGCCCAGCACCCCCAGGTGGGCGTGCGCGATGACCCAGTTGTTCAAGTGGGTGATCCGCTGGACGACGGGCAGCGACTGGAGCGGGCCCTGGATGCAGGTGACGAGGTACCAGACGAGCCCGGCCATGACGAAGCGACCGCCCACGTCGGCGTGGAGGAGGCCGAGCCGACGCCGCATGGTGAGCCACAGGTTCAGGAGCACCGTGAAGACCGGGATGATCATGCCGATGCTCCCGGTGATGGCGAGCACCTTGATCCAGGTGGGGGCCGGCGTCTGGAGCAGGTGGTGCGCCCCGATGTGGGCGTAGATCATCAGGATCGTCCAGAAGCCCACGATCGAGAGGACGTGGCTGTAGACCGGCGAGCGGACCACGTTCGGAACCACGTAGTACGCGATGGCGACCGCGAGGGGAGTGAGGAAGAGGCCGATGATTCCGTGGCCGTAGAACCACGCCAGGACGCCGTCGGCCATGCCCGTGATGGCCCCGGTGGAGGGATTCCACAGGGCGTTCCCGAAGAAGTAGATCCCCCACGTGAAGATGAGGCTCGCCAGAGCGTACCAGACGCTGATGTAGAGGAGGT
>JACRCS010000307.1 GCA_016218905.1 Deltaproteobacteria bacterium | reverse complement strand
GACGCACAGACCGTGCCGCCGGAGCGAGGACTTATGCCACGGGCTGATAGGGGACGGATCAGCGATGGACAAATCGCACGATCACCGCCTTCATCGTGTCCCGCCCGAAGGCGTCCTGAGCAGGAGAGGCGTCTGCCTGTGCCCGCGACAGCGGGCCGTGGCCCCCCGGAGCGACGTCGCCCCGGGGGGCTATTCGCGTCGGCTACAGGATGCGGAGGAAGGCCACCAGGTCCTTTTTCTCCTGCGGCGTCAGGTGGAGCTGCTGGATCAGGTTGAAGTACTCCACGGTGTCGTCGAGCGTCAGGCAGCGCCCGTCGTGGAGGTAGGGGGGCGAGTCCTTGATGCCGCGAAGCGGAAAGGTCTTGATGGGGCCGTCGTGCGCCATCATCATGCCGCCCGCCAGGGTCTGCTTGTAGAACCGCTCGGCCTTGAGGTTGTGCATGTCGTTGTCGGTGTAGTTGGGGGCGGGATGGCACGTGGAGCAACGGGCTTTCCCGACGAACAGAGCCTGGCCCCGCACCTCGGAGGGAGTGGCTTTCGCCGTGTCCAGCTCTCCGTAGATGTTCAGCTTCGGCGCGGGCGGGAAGTCCAGGATCGACAGGAACTCGGACATGAAGTGGACCTGGGAACCCCTCTCCAGGACGTTGACCCCCTTCTTGGCCGCCATGGCGTGGTCGCCGTCGAAATAGGCGGCACGCTGCTCGAACTCGGTGAAGTCCTCCACCGTCTTGAGGGCGCGCTGCGACCCGAAGAGGCGCTGGACGTTCACGCCGCGGAGAGACGGGGTGTTGATCCGGTGTCGGAACTCCTGGGGCCGGATGTCACCCACCAGGTGCGTGGCCTTGTTGGTGTGCCCGTTCACGTGGCAGTCGAAGCAGGTCACCCCGATCATCCCGTCGGCACGATCCGTCCGCCGGTCCTCCGTCGCGTTGAACTGCTGCTGGGGAAACTGCGTCAGCAGGAGGCGCAGGCCTTCGAGCTGCTTCGGGTTCAGCAGGCCGTTGAAGATCTCGTAGTAGTTCTCGAGCGTGATGACCTTGCCCTTCGAGACGTCGCCCAGATCCGGGCGCGTCGTCAGGAAGACCGGAGGGGCCTTCTCGGGCAGGACGTGCTCCGGGAGGTCGAAATCGAGGTCGAAACGCGTGAGGCGCGGAAGCACGTCGATCGTCATCTTGGGGAAGAGCATTCCCCCTTCGGCGTGGTCCGGGAAGGGAAGGGGCGGATACGGGAAGAGCCCCTTCTCCCTGATCTGCTCGGGAGTCATCTTGTCGAGCTGCTCCCATGTGGTGCCGCTCAGGCGGGCCGTGGGCCCCGCGGGGACTGCCTTTCCCCCGGACATCAGGGCGCCGCCTCCCGCCATCTCCTTCAGGTCATATCTCGAAGCCAGAAGCGCGGCGTGGGCCTTGGCGCGCTCGGCCTTCACGGCGAGGCGGGCCTTCTTGATCTGATCGAACGTCTCCTCCTGGTTGGTAGGTCCGTAGCTGGAAACGACCTTCTTGGATTGAGCCTGGACGGTCAGAGCGACCGCTCCTGCCAGGATCGCGGCGCCCACGAATACGAGGAAGCCGGCTTTGTTTCGCTTCATGATCCTCTCTCCTTTCTATTCTCCGGCCCGGGCCGGCTTCACTTTCTTCACCGCCCTGCCGGCGGTACTCGAGGTCTTGCCAGCCGGGGCCCTCCTCGGCCTGCCGGTCGGCCCGGCCTGTGCCAGGCAGTTTCGACAGGTGCCGAAAAACTCGGTCGTGTGGCGGATGGCCCGATGGCCCGTGGCCTTGGAGACAGCCTCTTCCAGGCCCGTTCGCGGAGGGGTGGCAAGGTCGTGAATGTGCCCACAGGAGTCGCAAATGAAGTGGTAGTGCTCCTGCTCCTGGACGAAGCCGAACCGGCTCTCGGCCGCGCCAAACGGGAGCTCGCACAGGATCCCCTCGGCGACCAGCACCCTCAAGGTGCGATAGACGGTGGCCAGGCTGACGCGGGGCTCTCTCTTCCGGAGCGCGCGATGAATCCACTCGACCGTCGGGTGAACGGGGTTCTCCCGGAGCAGCCTGAGGATGGCCTCACGATAGAGATGGGGTCGCGGCACGGCTTCCTCTTCCCGCCCACAGGGCCGTAGCGATAACGCTTATCATGATCGCTAACCTATGAACCGGAACCGGGTGAAGTCAAGAAGAATCGACCTCCAGATCACTCGGGCGATCTGTCGCCTCGCGGACCGCCTCGGCGATCCTGATCCCGGTCCCGCTCAGCGGGTTCCTCAACATCACTGTGACGGTCGTGGCCCACGAGGCGGCGGAGCTGATGCCGCGGCGAACGGGCTGCGCGCGCTGCGGGGAGGGCGGGATCTCCCTGCGGTCGCAGGCGTTGCCTGAGAGAGGCTGAAAGCGGAAGGGCCGGGCGGAATGGCTGTCGCCTTACCGCCCGGCCTGACTTCCCGTGAGCTCGATTTCCGTTCGGCGGGCTACTGTCCGCCCATTCCTCCGCCCATGCCGGTACCCATCCCGCCGCCCATG
>JACRCS010000306.1 GCA_016218905.1 Deltaproteobacteria bacterium | reverse complement strand
GCGGGCGTGTGCCTCGAGCCGCTGGACCGGCCTCCGCACGAGGCGACCGATCCCGTACGCGAGGGCGAGCGCGAGGGCCACCGCAGCGGCGAAGAGGATCGCGCTCTGGGGCAGGACCCTCGCCAGCGGACCGAGCGCCTCCTCCGAGGGGCGGCTGGCGGCGACGGCCCACCGCGCCAGGGAAACCGGCGCAGCTCCGAAGATCCGGGATCGGGAGTCGATGGGCGAGACGGCCGTGAACACCGCCTCTTGCCCTTCGAGGACCTTGCGAAGCGCCGGTACGTTGGAGAACCACAGCCGTTCGGCCCAGGAGAGGGTGACCTCGGGATACCGGTAGACGACCATTCCGGTGTCGTCGACGAGGAGCACGGCACCGCCGCCGGGGCGGTCGATCGCCAGCACCTCTCCGAGCTTCGCGGGGTCGATGACGGCGGTGACGATACCCCGCAGGCCGCCCTCCCGGTTGCGGATGGCTCGCGCCACGAAGAAGACCGGACGGTCCTCCGGCGTCCTGGCGGGCACCCCGCTCACCGCCCAGTCCCAGCCGGAGAGGAGCTTGCGGAAGTAGGGCTGCTTCAACGGCTCGGGCCCGGCTCCGCGGGCGTTGGCGGTCAGGATCACGCGACCGGAGGGAGCCACCCACAAGAGGTTCACGACGGAAGGGTACTCCGCCGCCGCGGCTGCCAGGACCTGCTTCCGGAGCTCGGGGGAGCCGCTCCGGTGGAGGATGTTGCCGAGCGTGAGCTCCTGGCGCAAGACGTCGGCCAGAAACGTATCGAAGTTCGCCGCCCCGGCGCGCGCGACCTCGAGGTTGGAGTCGACCATGTGCGCGTGTTGCGCCCGGTACCAGCTGACGAAGACCCACGTCTCGGCGAGGAGGAGGGGGAGCAGGATCGACACGGGCAGGAGAAGGACCGCCCGGCGGAGGCTGGGGATGAGACGCCTGCGGAGCGCGGCGAGCCCTCTCATCGGCGCCCGACCTTTCGCCCCAGGTTATCGGGTAACCGATAGCGCGACCGCGCGGCCGTGCGGGGGTCTCCACCGTGGGGATCGCAGCAGGGGCGGGCGAGCCCGCCGGAGCGGGAGGGGCGGACGCTTCGCGAAGAAGACGCCGTCGAGCTCAGAAAAAATACCCCATTTGCGACGTGATTTGCATCCAATGCGAAGATTGTAAGGGGGCTTCCGGCGAAAAGGCAAGGCCGGGGGGTACGTCGAAGAGTCTCACTTCTTGAAGAAGGGGCGGTAGAGCGGGTCGCCGACCAGGACCATCTTCCACGAGAGGTGGGGGAGGCTGAGGAAGTACGCTTCCGACAGGGTCAGGCGGCCGTCGGTGAGGAGCTGGAAGAAGACGTGGGGCGGCGGGAAGGCTTGCACGTAGGGTTCGCCGACCGGGCCGAGCGTGGCGGCGACGCCCTCTTCGAGCATCCGTTTGCACCACACGGTACTCTCCCGCTTCCGCAGGGTGGAGCACTCCGTACTCGCGATGTGATACCCCACCGAGCCCTTCTGCCAGGCGAACGCGGGCACGTACTGCCCGAGGCTGTACCAGCCGCAGTAGAGCGCGACCGGCAGCTCCCCGCCCGCCGGAAAGAGCGCCGCGTTCTCGTCGAGCACCACGGCGATGCCCCGCTTTGTCAGTGCGCCGGCCGCCTCGTGGAGGGACTTGTCGTAGCGCGCGTAGCCCGAGAGGCGGGAGGTCTCCCCGGGGTCTTTCCACCGCGCGTCGAGGTATGCCTTGCCGTGTACCCCTTCCCGCTCGGCCGCGACGCTGTCGTCGATTACCCGCCGGACGACCGCGCCGGAGAGCCCGTCGAGTCTGCTCACCTGGAGCACGTCTTCCTTCCTGACCGAGAAGGGCTGGGCGGGCGAAGCCAGGAAGAGCGGGTTGGGGACCCAGCCTTTCAAAGGGTATCTCGGTACCCGGACGAGGGTGAGCTCGGAGTCGACGGAGGCTTCCTGGTCCCGCTTCAGGAGCGAGTCCGTCTCGGAACGGATCGCGGCGAGCCTCTCGTCGATCCTCTTCTTCTCGTCATCCGGAGTCTCCGGGCCTTTGAGCTTCGCGAGTTCCTGTCGCTCGCCGTCGAGCGCGGCGGCGGCGAGCTGCTCTTGCAGAGTGGGCTCGGGAGCGGCGACGCGAAGCGGCACCCCGTAGAGGAGGACCGCGGCGCGGATGCCCTTTCCCCGTTCCGCGGAGAGATAGCGTCGGACGGGCTCGGCGATTTGGTCCTCGTAGGTCTTTCGGGAGCAGGTCTCCGCGCCGGTGACGGAGATCTTGAGCAGGTTCTCCTCGGGTATCGCCCTGCGCTTCACGTAGTGCGCGGCGAGGTCGAGGCTCTCCCGGACGTTGCGGTTGGCGACGACGAGCACTTCCTCCGGAGAGAGGGCGTGGGCGGCGGCCGGCGCGACGGCTCCGCCGACGAGCGCGAGCAGGAGAGCCCCGGAGAGGATCCGAGCGTTTCCCATGGCTCGTGAGCGTAGCAGGGCGGCGGCCGCAGCCCAAGAGAAAGAGGCGTCTACCCTTCGACGCAGAGAGCGATGCCCATCCCTCCCCCGATGCAGAGGGTGGCGAGGCCCTTCTTCAGGCGTCGCTTCTGCATCTCATGGAGGAGCGTGGTGAGGATTCTCGCTCCGGAAGCACCGATGGGGTGCCCGAGCGCGATGGCTCCGCCGTTCACGTTGATCTTCGACGTGTCCCACCCGAGGCCCCTGTTCACCGAGATCGCCTGGGCGGCGAAGGCCTCGTTCGCCTCCACGAGGTCGAGGTCGCCCGTCCTCCAGCCGGCCTTTTCGAGCGCCTTCTTCGTGGCGGAGATGGGGCCGGTGCCCATGATCGAGGGCTCCACGCCGGCCGTGGCCCAGGAGGCGATCCGGCCGAGCGGCTCGAGGCCCCGTTTCGAGGCTTCTTCGGCCGTCATGAGGACGACCGCGGCCGCGCCGTCGTTCAGGCCCGAGGCGTTCCCGGCCGTGACCGTCCCGTCCTTCTGGAAGGCGGGTCTGAGCCTGGCCAGGCCCTCGAGGGTGGTGCCGTGCTTCGGGTGCTCGTCGGCGTCGACGACGACGTCACCCTTCTTCGACGGTACGGTCACCGGCACGATCTCCTCCCGGAACCTGCCGGACTTCTGCGCCGCTTCGGCCTTCTGCTGGGACGCCACCGCGAACTCGTCCTGCTCTTCGCGGGTGATCTCGAACTTCTTGGCCACGTTCTCCGCAGTCACGCCCATGTGGTAGCCGTGGAAAGCGTCCCAGAGGCCGTCCTTGATCATCGTGTCCACGAGTTCCGCGGCGCCCATCTTCGTCCCGTTTCTCAGCTGGATGCAGTGGGGGGCCTGGCTCATGCTCTCTTGCCCGCCGGCGACCACGACGTCGCTGTCGCCGGCGAGGATCGCCTGGTAGCCGAGGGCGACCGCCCGGAGGCCCGAACCGCAGAGCTGGTTGACGCTGAACGCTGTCTTGTCCGCCGGGATTCTGGCCCCGATCGCGGCTTGGCGGGCCGGCCCCTGGCCCGTGCCGGCCGTGAGGACCTGGCCGAGGATCACTTCCGTGACCTCCGCCGGTTCGAGCTTCGCCCTGCGCAACGCCTCCGCGACGGCCACCTGGCCCAGCGCGTGAGCGGGGAGGGCGCTCAGGGCGCCGTTGAAGCTTCCGACGGGCGTACGGGCGGCACTGACGATCACGACTTCCTTCATGGCGAGCTCCTTTGTCACTGCGGGTGAAGATCGACTGACAACCGATCACTGGTCACTGGTCACTGGTCCCTGATCACCGATCACCGATCACCGATCACCGATCACCGATCACCGATCTCAAAGAGAGTGCGGAAACGAGAACAGCACCTCCCTCAGGTGCCCGTCCTCCTTCAGTAGCACCGGCACGCTCTCCCTCCCGGGGGCGAGGACGTCCACGAACTCCACCTGGTGCCGGTGCCCGTGGTGGTGGACGGTGTACAGGGGAGGGGCGTCGGGGGCGGGGAGGACCACGTCGAGCCTGGCGACCTGCCCACCGATTCGGAGGAAGAAGGAGCGTTTGCCCCACTCCTTCGGACCCATTCCCTCCAGGACGACCTCGTACGCCTCTCCCTGCCGCTTGACGGTGAGTCTTCTCGGGATCAGTGCCTCCAAGGGCGCTCCCGCCTCGGCGCTCGTCGAGTACATCTCCGGGGCCGAAGAACCCGCCCCGCCGGACTCGCGCAGGCGGAAGAACTCCTCGGCGATCTGCGGAAACATCGCGTACGTCAGACGGTCGTCCTCCGACCCGAAGTCCTCGGCGTCCAGCTCCTCCGCGTTGGGCAGAAAGGCGGAGGCGGAGGTCTCTTCCTCCCGCGCGCGAGCGATGAGGTCCGGTTGGGTCTCAGGGGGCGGCGGCCCGTAGTCGCCCCGCAGGTAGGCCGCGACCTTCGGTTCCAGCCGCGTGAACGGCGAGGCGGCGAGCACGTTGTCGATCGCCTGGCTGCACACGGCCCGCACGAGCGGATTCAGGAAGGGCGGCTTTCCGAGCGCCTCCCACACGTTCGGGACCTCCTTCCAGGCGGCTTCCGCCAGGTCGGTCCTCCCCCGTTCCCGGAGCTCGTCCTCGAGCGCGCGCCGCACGCCCACGGGCAGCTCGCCCCGGAGGGCGCCGTGGTCGACCCCGTAGAGCTCCCGATAGAGGAAGCCCTTCCTCGCCTTGAGGCCTTCGAACCACACGGACGCCTCTTCGAGCCTCCCGAGATCGATCCCGGGATCCCAGGGGCCGCCGCGCAGGGCCATCACGACCGCCTCGGCGTGGGGCGGACTGTACGCCCAGGCGAGGGCGGAGATCGTCGTGTCCGCCGCCGCCGCGCCGGCCTGGAACGCCGCCTGGACTCCGGCGACGGCGAGGAAGTTCGCGTCGTGGAGGTGAAGTCGCAGCGGCAGAGGGCAGGAAGCCTCGGCCGCACGCACGAGCTCGCCCAGGTCGATCGGGTTCAGCACGCCGAAGGGGTCCTGGACCCCGATCGCGTCCGCGCCGGCCGCCGCGTACTCGGCCGCCGCTTCGGTGAGGCTCCGGCACGCCTCCGCACGCTTTCCCCAGTTGATCGGGAGAAAGGGGGTGACGTGGAAGCCTTCGTCCTTCGCCATGGCCACCACGTCTCGGGCGCCGAGGAGATCCAGGCCGATGTCCGCAACCTTGATCCGGTCCACGCCGATGTCGCGCAGATGCGCCAGCGCGGCTCGGATCGTTCCCGGGGGCGCGGGCCGCGCCGAGAAGACGAGCCGGCCCCTGAGCACGGCCTGGAGCGGGGTGTGCGTCACGGCCCGGCGTATGCCCCGGAGGCGCTGCCAGGGGTCTTCCCCCAGGACCTTCATGGTGGGCAGGAAGGTCGTGCCGCCGAAGGCGTCGATGCTCGCGAACCCCACCCGGTCCAGCAGCCGCACGCCCTCGGCGAGCTCGTCGGAGCGGACGTGGAAGGTGACGAAGTCCCCGATGGACTCCCGCAGGCTCAGGTCGTGGATTTCGGGGGCCGGCGTCATTGGTCTCCTCCGGGGTGGGCCAGCGTCGTGGGCAGCCCGCCGGTGAGGTAGTGGGCGAAGAGCGCGACGCCCGAGATGAAGAAGGGGTCGAGGGGCTCCACGGGATCCGGGTACTGGAACGAGTTGATCTTCTCCTCCATGAAGTGGGTCGTGAACCGGCCCGCCCGGAAGTCGGGGTCCTTCACGAGCTTCTCGTAGAACGGCACGGTCGTCTGGATCCCGCGGATCACGTACTCCCCGAGCGCCCGGGAGATCCGCGCCAGGGCTTCGTCCCAGGTGCGCCCCCAGACGCACAGCTTCGAAAGGAGCGGATCGAAGAAGGGGGCGACCTCATAGCCCGCGTGGATGCAGGAGTCCAGCCGAACGCCGAACCCTCCGGGCGACAGGTAGCGCGTGATCCGCCCGGGCGAGGGGACGAAGTTCTTCCGCGGGTCCTCGGCGTTGATGCGGCACTCGATCGCGAACCCGCGCAAGCAAACCTCATCCTGAGAGAAGGAGAGGGGTTCGCCGGCCGCCACCCGGATCATCTCCCGCACGAGATCGATCCCCGTCACGAGCTCGGTGACCGTGTGCTCCACCTGGATTCGGGTGTTCATCTCGAGGAAGTAGTAGCGGCCGTCCCGATCCAGCAGGAACTCGACCGTCCCCACGGAGTCGTAGCCGACGGCCTTGCAGAGGCTGAGGGCCACCTGGCCCATCTCGGCCCGCTTCTCTTCAGAGAGCACCAGGGACGGGGCGATCTCGATCAGCTTCTGGTGCCGGCGCTGGATGGAGCAGTCCCTCTCGCCCAGGTGGACCCGGTTGCCGTGCTTGTCGCACGCCACCTGAATCTCGATGTGCTTCGGTTCCTCGATGAACTTCTCCAGGTACACGCGGCCGTCGCCGAAGGACTTCAGGGCTTCGGAGGCGGAAAGCCCGAAGGAGGACCCCAGCTCGGACGACGAGCGGACGATCCTCATCCCCTTGCCCCCGCCCCCGGCCGCGGCCTTGAGCATCACCGGAAAACCGATCCGCTCGGCCCACGCGGCGGCTTCCTCGGGGTCATCGAGGATGGGCGAGGCGGGCACGAGAGGAACTCCGGCCGCCTCGGCGATGCTGCGCGCCTCGACCTTGTCCCCCATGGCCTCGATCCCGCGAACGTTCGGACCGATGAAGGAGATCCCTCTCGCCTGGAGAGCGCGCGGCAGAGCCGACTTTTCGGACAGGAACCCGTAGCCCGGGTGGACCGCGTCAGCCCCGACCTTCCTCGCGACCTCCGCGATCTGGTCTGCGTCCAGGTACCCCGCCCGCGGACCGGGCTCCACCAGGATGGCCTCGTCGGCCTTCGTCACGTGGGGTGCTTCGGAGTCCGGCTCGGTGAAGATGGCCACCGTGGAGAGGCCGAGCTCTCGGCACGCGCGGATGATTCGAATGGCAATTTCCCCCCGATTGGCGACGAGAACCTTGCGGAAGATCACGTTTGCCCTCCAAGCCCTTCCGTTGACGCGCGGCGGCGGGCCGTCGGCCCTCCGTGCTGCCGCGGACGGAGCAAGCTTCGTGCCCGTCGAGGCGCCGGCTCGTGCTCATCCTGATATTCAGTCGTCCGGTATGAGCACACGCGCACAAAGCTGTCGCAGCCTGACATGCCGGCCGAGGGCCGTCTCGGAACGGAACAAACGCGATTTACTTCGCGACGGCGGGCCGCCCGGCGGGGCCTAGCTCGGACCGGGTTCACGGGACGGGCACGCGCTTTGCTTTAGCCTCGGTGCGTCGTCAAACCGCGTTTATGAGCGGTGGGCCGACCTGGGCGCAGGCGGCCGCCGGGCCGCGGGCCCGGGACCCCGAAGGCAGCCAGGGCCGAGACCTCGTGAAGGACGGGGCCGGCACCGGGTGGGCAGGAGGGGCCGGGACCTTCGTCCGGTGGGCGCCCCGCCACACCCCGACAATCGACGAGAACCGGCGGGGAGTAGACCGCCTGGAAGGAGAGCCGTCATGCCGAACCATGCCAACGCCCTGCTGCTGCCGGAAAAGATCACGATGCTCGAGCTTTTGCTCCGAGACGGGCTCCAGCACGCCCACAAGGTCATCCCGACGGAGACCAAGGTCTGGTTCGCGGACCAGATGGTCAAGGCAGGGTACCGGGACATCGAGGTGACCAACTTCGCGCACCCGAAGCTGCTCCCGCAGTGTCGAGACGCGGAGGAGGTCATGAAACAGGTGAGCGAGCTCGACTCCGTGAAAGAACACGGCGTGCGGCTCAAGTGTTACGGGATGACGGTGAAAGCCTTCGAGAGGGCGGCGCAGTGCACCCAAAAGGGGCACGGCCCCCACTACATGGCCTTCACGATCTCGGCGGAGGACTTCCATGGGCGGAGGAACTCGGGAAGGACGCGGGAGGAGTACCTGAAGGAGATCCCGGAGTTCGTGCGGATCGCGAAGGAGAACGGGTTCGAGACCGACATGGCCATCGCCTGCACGTACGGCTCCCCGTGTACGGGTCCCGTGCCCATCGAGAACACCTTCGAGCTGATCGACCGGGGCCTCGACCTGGGCATCCGGCACTTCAGCCCCTGCGACACCACCGGTGAGTCGAACCCGAGGAGGAGCTACGAGTACATGGCGGCCCTCGTGGACCGCTACGGCAGGTACGACGACGAGATCAAGTACAGGATCGCGCACTTTCACGAGGCCCGGGGGATGTCCATCGCCAACACGATCGCGGCCATCCAGGGGGGAGCACGGATTGTGGAGGCGTCCCTGGGGTCCGGCGGCGGGCAACCGGCGCACATCGTGAACGGCGTCCCCGGGATCGGCACGGGGCCTCTCTACACGAACTCCTACGAAGTGGGGAACTGCTCGACGGAGGACATCCTCGTGGCGCTCGACGAGATGGGCGTGCACGCGTCGTTGGACATCGACCGCGTGCTCCAGCTCGGCAGGATGCTCGAGTGGGTGATGGAGAAGAGCCTGCCCGTGTGGACCACCAAGGCGGGAAGGCCCATCCACCACCCCGTGGAGTGGAACATCTCCGCGGACGATCTCTCCCACGTGCCTCCCTACGGCCCGCCCCAGATCTTCTGGGCGGCTCCGGGCAAGTACAAGCCGGCCACCTTGAGCCACGTGCGGCACGAGTTCGCCGGACGGGAGCTCCGGGTCGAACCCTATGAGGAGCAGCTGAGGCGAGCGGAGAGCGCGTGGCCCACGCGGCTCGCGGGCGGCAACGGCACGCGCCGCCTGCAGCAGAGGGTCCGAGGGAGCCGCTCGACGCCGGCCGATCGGTCGGCCCGCCGGACGCCCCCGGCAACGGCCGCAAAGCCACCGCTCCCGTCGCGGCGCGAGCGGGAGCCGGTCGGAGACTTGGACTAGGTGCCGGCATGGAGCCCGGGAGCGACGGACTTCGTGTCACGAGACGGCCCGAGCTGCGTCCGGCGGACGCCAGGGGAAGCGGGTCGGAGGCTCGCCCCGTGACCCCCCGGCGTCCGCTCCCCGGGTTGGAAGCCCGGACGCCCGGGCAGGTCGTGAGCTTCGGGGGCATCATCACCCGCAACCCGCAACTCAAGCAGCTGATGACCCGGATCGGGAGGATCGCCGCCACGGACCTCAACATGCTGCTGGTGGGCGAGACCGGGACGGGGAAAGAGCTGATTGCGAGGCACATCCACGCCCAGAGCGGCCGGCGGTCGCAGCCGTTCGTCGCGGTCGACTGCGGGACGATCAACAGGAACCTCTTCGAGAGCGCCTTCTTCGGTTACGAGCGCGGAGGGTTCACGGGTGCGGACACCCGGGGCCGGAAG
>JACRCS010000003.1 GCA_016218905.1 Deltaproteobacteria bacterium | reverse complement strand
TTCGTGGGGTTCGTCTTGCAGAAGCCGTGGGCGTTCAGCTCGACCCCGAACTTCTGTGCCAGCCCCTGGACGTCCTCCGGCGGGTTCAAGCCCACCGACAGGACGACCAGGTCGAACTCCTCCTCCTTCACGCCCTCGTCGGCCGTCGCGTACCGGACCGTCACGTTCTTCGTCTCCGGGATCTCCCTCCCGATGGAGACGTAGCTCCGGATGAACCGCACGCCCGGGAGGTTTTCGGCCCGCTGGTAGAAGCGCTCGAAGTCCTTGCCGAAGGCCCGGATGTCGTTGTGGAAGACCGTGGCGTCGAGGTCGGCGTCGTGGTCCTTGGAGAGGATCACCTGCTTCTGGGTGTAGGCGCAGCAGACGCCCGAGCAGTACGAGTTCCCGCCCTCGATCACCTGCCGGGAACCGACGCACTGGATCCACGCGATCCTGTGCGGGTGCTTCCCGTCCGACGGGCGCCGGATCTCGCCCTCGTAGGGACCGGTGGCGCAGAGGATGCGCTCGAAGTCGAGGCTCGTGACGACGTTCTCCATCGTCCCGTATCCGTAGTCGCCTCGGAGCTTCGGGTCGAAGGTCTCATAGCCGGGCGAGAGGACGATCGCCCCCACCTCGATCTCCAGCCGCTCGGGCTTCTGGTGGAGGTCGATCGCGTTGTGCTTGCAGGCCCCGGCGCAGATCTGACACTTCTCGTCCTGGAGGTAGAGGCACTTCTCCTCATCGATGTACGTGACGAGCGGTACTGCCTGGGAGAAGTAGATGTGGACGGCCTTGCTCTCGCAGAGGTTCTGGTTGTACTCGTTCGGGATCTTGGCCGGGCAGTACTCGACGCAGACGCCGCAGCCGGTGCACTTTTCCGCCTGGACGTAGCGCGGCTTCTTCGTCAGCGTGACCTTGAAGTCCCCGGCCTTGCCCTCCACCCGGTCGACCTCGGTGTAGGTCAGGATCTCGATGTTCGGGTGCCGGCTGCACTCGATGAACTTCGGCGACTCGATGCACATCGAGCAGTCGTTCGTCGGGAAGGTCTTGTCGAGCTGGGCCATCTTGCCGCCGATGGCCGGCGCCTTGTCGACGAGGTAGACCCGGAAGCCCGCTTCCGCGAGGTCGAGCGCGGCCTGGATGCCGCTGATCCCTCCGCCGACGACCAGGACGTCCGCGCGCCGGTCGTCCGCGCTGCAACTGTCGGCCAGAAGCTCATTGAGAAGTTCGATCTCGGTCGCCAATTTGCCAGTCCTTGTTAGCTGTTAGCTATTAGCTCTTAGCTATTAGGAGTCAGCAACTCAAGTGCCTGCTCCCATCCGTCGCTCCTAAATGCCAAGAGCTAACGGCTAATTGCTCGCGTCACGTCGCTTCCAGTGCACACTCGTATTTCGTAGGGTGGGCTCCGCCCACCACGACCAGGTTTCGGTGGGCGGAGCCCACCCTACCGCTGCTCGCGTTACGTGACTTCCTGCAGGATCTCCGTGATGTCCTTGATCTCGGGGGCTTCCCCCTCTTCCATGGCCAAGGCGCTGTCGGTGAACATGGAGATGCAGTAGGGGCAGGCGGTGGCGAGCACCTCGGCGCCGACGTCCTTGGCCTGCTTGAGCCGCAGGTCCGAGAAGCGCTCCCCCTTCGGCGTCTCCATCCACACCCGGCCGCCTCCCCCGCCGCAGCAGAGGCTCGACTCCCGGTTGTCGGCCATCTCGACGAGGTCCAGGCCCGGGACCGCCTTGAGGACGCCCCGGGGCTCGTCGAAGACGCCGTTGTGGCGCCCGAGGTAGCACGGATCGTGGTAGGTGACCCGCTTCGCGAACTCCTTCTTGAGCTCCAGGCGCCCCTGGCGCACGAGGTCGAAGAGGTACTCGGCCACGTGGACGACCTCGAACTTCACCATGAACTCGGGGTACTCGTTCTTCAGGGTGTGGTAGCTGTGCGGGGACGAGACGAGGATCCTCTTTACCCCGGCGTCGATGAAGGTCTTGATGTTCTCCTTCGCGAGCTTCCGGAAGAGCTCCTCGTCGCCCGTCTTGCGGATGCTCTCGCCGCAGCAGTTCTCCTTGGGGCCGAGGATCCCGAAGGCGACTCCCGCCTTCTGGAGCACGCCGGCCGTCGCGGCGGCGACCTTCTTCAGCCGCGGGTCGTAGTTCATGTAGCAGCAGGCGAAGTAGAGGACCTCCATCTCTTCCGAGAAGGCCGGGACGCCCACCGCTTGGGCCCACTCGCCGCGCTTCTCCCGGGGCTCGCCGAGGGGGTTGCCCTGGGTGGAGAGGTTGCCGCTGACGGTGCGGACCGGACGGACGGGATTCGGGAAGACCCCGTACTCCGTGGCGACCCTGCGCAGGGCCACGCCCGCCTCGATCTGCTTCACCCCGCGCGGGCAGCGCGAAGGGCACGTGCCGCAGGTGCTGCAGCGCCAGATCTCCTCGTTCTCGATCTCCGACAGCCCGAAGGTCGCCTGCCGGACGATCTTCCGCATGCTGAACTGCCGGACCCGGTTCCAGGGGCAGACCGTGTCGCACTTGCCGCACTGGTAGCAGTACTTGAAGGTATCGCCGCCATTTTGCTTGATGACGTCGACAATCTCTTTGTAGGGGGCAACAGTTTCCACGATTGTTCCCTTAGGTTGCCAGGTTCAGGCTTCTGTGTTCACTGATGCCTTAGAAGTCACTATCTCTCGTTCGTCATTCCGGCATGGACAGCCGGAATCCAGTACGCCACGGATGCCCCTCCTGGGCGGCTGGACCCCGGCAATCCCTGCCGGGGTGACGGAGGCGAGGGCGGACGGTCAGTGTTTGCCCTTGGCGATCCGGGCGACCGTCTCGATGACTTCCTTCAGGCCGTAACGGTTCACCAGAGACTCGAGCCCGAGCTCCATCTCGCCGTGCGGCGCTTCCTCGACCTCGCCCCGGGGGACTTCCCGCTCTTCGTACGTGAGGGCGCCCGGGTGGCACACCTGGACGCACATCGGCACCGACTCGGAGAGGCTCTCGCACATGTCGCACTTCAGGGGGAGACCGGAGTCCGGCTCCTTAAAGGCCTCGCGGGAAGGACAGGACGCCGGGCAGAAGCTGCACTCGGAGTACTCCTTCCCGTCGATCACGTAGAGATTGCGCCCGTTGCACTCGGCTTGGGTGTACTCGCCCGCCCGAATCGGGACGAAGACGTCCTTATGCTCGTCGATGATCACCCGGATGCGGGACCGCGCCGGGTTCAGGATGCTGTACTTCGGCACGGCGTGCGCGGACCCGCAGACCATCTCACAGCTCTTGCAGCCGCTGCACTTGTTGACGTCTACCTTGATCTCCTTGACGATCTTCGTCTTCGCGGCGTCCTTCACGGTTACGCCCCCTTCGTCGTCACGGTTGCGGCCGCACCCTCGGGGGAGGACGCACCTTCGGTTCCGGTCAAAATGCCCCGTTTGAGGAAGTCCTCGGCCACGTAGCCGAGGTCCAGCTTCGACAGGGTCT
>JACRCS010000305.1 GCA_016218905.1 Deltaproteobacteria bacterium | reverse complement strand
GCAGCCCCGAGGCGAGGATCTATCTCGCTTCGGCCGCCACCGTGGCCGCATCCGCGCTGAAGGGCGAAATCGTCGATCCGAGGGAGGTGCTTCCATGATCAGAGGGCGCGTGCGGAAGTTCGGGGACAACGTCGACACGGACCAGATCACCCCGGGGACGCTCCTCCACCTCCCGACGGAGGAGCTCGTGAACCACGCCTTCAGCCCCGTCACGCCGGAGTTCCACAAGACGATGCGGGAGGGGGACGTCCTCGTCGCCGGCTCGAACTTCGGGTGCGGCTCTTCCCGGGAACAGGCCACCGCGGTCGTGAAGGAGCTCGGCTTCAAGTTCGTAGTGGCGGAGTCGGTGGCCCGGATCTACTTCCGCAACTGTGTGGCGCTCGGCCTCTACCCCGTGCTGGCGAAGGGCGTCGCGGACCTCTTCGAGGAGGGCGACGAGATCGAGATCGACCTGGGGAAGGGAGAGCTCCGAAACCCGAAGTCCGGCCGCACGACCGCCTTCGAGCCCCTCACCGGGAGCCTGAAGGAGATCGTGGAGAGCGGGGGCATTTTGCCGCTTCTGAAGAGGGCAACGGGTAGTGATTAGAGGTTCTCGGTTTTCGGTTATCGGTTCTCGGTTCTTGGTCTTGACTGATAACTGATGCCTGATAACTGATAACCGATAACCCGCAACAGCGATCAGACGCCGAAGCGAATAGGCGTGGCAACAGCTAACCGCTATAGCTGATCGCCAAGGGAGCACCCATGTCCCTTCATGTAGCCGTCGACATCGGCGGCACGTTTACCGACCTCATCGGCTACGATGATGAGACCGGGCGCGTCTTCAACGCCAAGAGCTCCACGACGCCCTCGGACCTGACGCAGGGGATCCTGCGGTGCCTCGAGAAGAGCGGGATGGAGATCCGCCGGCTCGTCAACTTCGTCCACGGCTCCACCGTGGCCATCAACACGGTCATCGAGCGGAAGGGTCCCCGGACGGCGCTCCTCGTCACCCGGGGCACCCGGGACGTGTACAAGATCGGGCGAGGGAACCGGCCGGACGCCTACGATATCTTCTTCAAGAGGCCCGAGCCCCTGGTCCCCAGACACCTCACCTTCGAGGTCGAGGAGCGGCTCCTCGCCTCGGGGGAGGTCGCCATCCCCCTCGACCGGGAGCAGGCGCGGCTGGCCGTGGACGAAGCCGCCCGCTCCGGAGCCGAGGCCATCGCCGTGTGCCTCCTCCACTCCTGGGTGAATGACGCGCACGAGGCAGCGGTGGGCGAGCTCCTCGCCGAGGCGGCGCCTGGCAGGTACGTCTCCCTCTCCCACGAGATCCTCCGGGAGTACGGCGAGTACGAACGGATTTCGACCACCGTCCTGAACGCGTACATCGGGCCGCGGGTGAGCACTTACGTCCGGGACCTCGAAGAGGTACTCGGACGGAGGGGCTTCTCCGGGAGCCTCCTCATCATGCAGTCCAACGGCGGCGTCATGTCGCCGGAGGCGGCGCGAAAGATGCCCGTCGCCATGCTCGAGTCCGGGCCCGTGGGCGGGTTCATCGCCGCCGCGCGCGTGGGCAAGGCCCTCGGCTACGCCAACGTGATCGCGCTCGACATGGGCGGCACCACGGCCAAGACGAACCTCACGAAGGACGGCGTTCCCCAGCAGGCGCACGGTTACTACATCGGCGGCTACGCGAGCGGTCACCCCATGATGCTCCCCGTCATCGACACGATCGAGATCGGCGCCGGCGGTGGGAGCGTCGCTTGGGTGGACGAGGTGGGGGCGCTGAAGATCGGCCCCCACAGCGCAGGGGCAGAGCCGGGCCCCATCTGCTACGGGCGGGGCGGGACGGAGCCGACGATCACGGACGCGAATCTCGTCCTGGGCCGCCTGAGCCCCAGCCGGTTCCTGGGCGGGGAGATGCCGCTCCAGGTCGAGGCGGCCCGGGAGGGCATTCGGGAGAAGATCTGCTCGCGCCTCGGCCTCACGGAGACCGAGGCGGCCCACGCGATCACGAAGATCGCCGTCATGAACATGTCGCTGGCGGTGCGCGGCGTGTCGGTGGAGCGGGGCTACGATCCCCGCGACTTCGCGCTCGTATCCCTGGGCGGCGCCGGCGGCTTGCACGCCGTCGAGGTGGCGCGGGAGCTCCACATCCCGACGGTCCTCGTCCCCAACTACCCGGGCCAGTTCTCGGCCCTGGGGATGCTCCTCGCGGACATCCAGCACGACTACGTCCAGACGTACTACCGGTCGCTGGCCCAGGCGGACCTGGGGGCGGTCCAGCGGATCTGCAGCGAGCTGATCGAGAAGGGGACGCAGCGGCTCGCGAGCGAGAACGTCGCTCCGCAGGCCATGGCCTTCGAACGCTTCCTCGACATCCGTTACAGCGGCCAGGAGTTCTCGATCCCGGTGCCCATGCCGGCCGGAATCATCGAGCGGGGCGACGCGGCCGCGATCCGCGGCGCCTTCGACGCGTTCCACGAGCGCCGGTACGGCTATCAGACCGCCGAGCACGCGGTGGAGATCGTCAACGTCCGGGTGCGCGCCATCGGGCGGCGCAGAGAGCTCCGGATTCCGCCTCCCGAGTTCTCGAGCGGCGCCGGCGCCCGGGAGGGGACCCGGCCGGTCTTCTTCGAGGACCCCGCCCGGCCGGTGGAGTGTCCGGTCTTCCGGCGAGAGAGGCTCGCGCCGGGAACCGAGGTCGTCGGGCCGGCGGTCGTCCAGGAGTACGCCTCGACGACGGTCCTCTTCCCCGGCGACCGGCTCCGCGTGGCCCCCACGGGCGAGCTCGTGATCGCGATCGGAGGTGCGCGATGAGCGCCAGGCTCGACGTCGTCACCCTGGAGGTCATCCGGAACGCCCTCCCGGCCATCACCAACGAGATGTCCCACGTCCTGCAGCGCACCTCGTACAACATGATGATCTACGAGGTGAGGGACTACTGCTGCGGGCTCCTGGACGTCGAGGGGAAGCTCCTCTCCCAGAACATGGGGGGGGTCTCCCACTTCGTGGCCGACCTGGGGGTCGTGATCCGGGACGGCGTGGCCCGCTACGGCAGGGACGGCTTCAAACCGGGCGACGTGATCATCACGAACCACCAGCGGGTCGCGGGCCAGCACTTGAACAACGTGGTCATCTACACCCCGTGCTTCTTCGAGGGAGAGCTCGTCGGCTTTCCCGCGATCCGGGCCCACTGGGTGGACGTGGGCGGCACGAGCACCGGGTTCTCCGCGGGAAACGCCCTCGATCCGTGGATGGAAGGACTCCAGCTCGACCAGATCAAGCTCTACGAGGGGGGCGCGCTCGACCCGAAGGTGTGGCAGATTCTCAAGGACAACATCCGGTATCCGGACTCCTCCCTGGGAGACCTCAAGTCCCAGGTGGCGGCGTGCCGGCTGGCGGAGCGGCGGCTGGAGGAGCTCCTCGGCCGCTACGGGAAGGACGTGGTCGGGGACGCGATCGAGCAGATCTTCGACCAGACCGAGGCCCGCTGCCGCGCCGTCGTGGAGAAGATGACGGACGGAGTGTACGAGGCCGAGTCCTTCTTCGCGGGTTCGCCGCTGGACGACGAGGAGCCGCTGCGGATCCGGATCAAAGTGGTGGTCGACGGGAGCGACATGACCATCGACCTCACCGGCTGCTCTCTCCAGCGGAAGGCTCCGGTGAACGGCCGCACGCTCGCGGGGGCCGTGGTGGCGTACAAGGCGCTCACGCGACCCCTGGACCCGGTCAACGAGGGGTCCTTCCGCGGCCTCAAGGTCGCGATCCAGGAAGGCAACTACATGATGGCGCGTTACCCGGCGCCCATGGCGAGCTGGGGCCGGACGCTGCCGAGCGTCGTCGACACCGTGCTCCGCGCGCTGGCGCCGGTCATGCCGGAGCGGGTCCCGGCGGCCCACATGGGCGTCCTGGGGGGACCGGTGGTCTTCTTCGGAAACGACACCCGGCCCGGGGCGTGCGGCGCCGGTTTCGTCACCCAGAGCATCGAGGGAGGGGGTTGGGGAGGGCGACCGTGGGAGGACGGCGAGTCGGCGTCGGTCTCGGCCTGCCAGGGCGACGTCCGCAACGCCCCCATCGAGAAGATGGAGCTGCGCTGGCCCGTCCTCGTCCTGAGCCGGGCCCTGCGGCAGGACTCCGGCGGACCCGGGAAGTTCCGGGGAGGGCTCGGGATGGCGACCCACGTGCGGAACCTGGTAGAAGGGCGCTGGACGCTCGCCGAGACGGGCCGGAAGACCTATCCCCCGTGGGGCCTCTGCGGCGGGCGGGCGGGCGCGCCCTCCGACCACCTCCTCCGCCTGCCCGGCGAAGCGGAGTTCGGGAGCGTAAACGCCGTGCGCCACTGGGTCCCGGCCGAGGCCGAGGCGGTGGTGGAGACCGCGGGCGGCGGGGGCTGGGGCGACCCGCTGGAGCGGGACCCCGAGCGGGTGCGGGCGGACGTCCTGGAAGAGTACGTCTCCAGGAGGGCCGCCCGAGAGGAGTACGGGGTCGAGCTGGATCCGGACACGCTGGAGATCGACCGGGAGGCGACCGCGCGGCTCCGGGCGGAGCTGGGGCGGAGGCGCGAGGCGGAAGGGGGGGTGAAGGAGCCGGCGTGGGAAGCATCGGAACCCTAGCCGAATTCGTGGCGCGCCTGGGCGCGGGTCCTCTGCCGGAGGAGACCGCCGACCGGGTCGCGCGGCACGTACTGGACACGGCCGGCGCGCTTCTCGCCGGGAGCCGAGTCCCCGACGGGTCCGCCCTGGGGCGACTGGCGGCGGGCCTCGGGTCGGGGGGCGGCGTCCCGCTCTTCGGCCACTCCCTGGAGAGCTCGCTCGCGCCGGCCGTCCTCGCGCTCTGCGGGGCCGCCCGCTGCACCGAGGTCGACGACATCCACCTGCCCTCCTGTACGACCCCCGGCTCGGTCTCCGTCCCGACCGCCTTGGCGCTCGCCGCCGCCGGATACCTCCCAGAGCCGCCGCGGTTCCTGGCGGCCGTGGCCGCCGGGTATGAGGTCCTCGTCCGGGTGGGCCTCGCCTTGGACGGCGCGAGGGCGCTCTACCGGGGAGTCTG
Organism: Deltaproteobacteria bacterium; assembly: GCA_016218905.1. The sequence continues at coordinate 11,887 of JACRCS010000305.1, read as the reverse complement.
GCCCACCTACGCGGCCGCCGCCCCGGGTGCCGCCGCGGTGGCCGCTTGCGCGCTGGAGCTGGACCCCGGCCGCACGGCCCACGCGCTGGCGACGGCGCTCACCCTCACGGCAGGCGCCGCCGGCCGGATCCGGACGAGCCCCTCGTCCCGGTGGCTCACCCTCGGTCTGGCGGCCCAGAACGGCGTAACGGCGGCGCTCGCCGCGCGGGACGGCTTCCTCGGGGACGAGGGAGTCTTCGATCGGGAGGGCGGGCCGCTCCACGAGCTCTTTCCGGCGAAGGCGAGGCTCGTCGAGGGGTTGGGGAACGGGTACCTCGTCGAGGAGGTCTCGCTGAAGCCCTACCCGACCGCGCGCCAGGCGCTCGCGGCCGTGGAGGCCTTCCGGCAGCTCCTGGCCGAGGGCCTGGAGCCCGGCGAGGTCGAGGAAGCGATCGTCCGCGTCCCGCCCGTCTACGCCGGGATGATCGACCAGTCCGACCCCCCGGCGGCCCGCCTGGACTCGCTCCTGAACGTCAGGTACCAGATCGCCCTCGCGGCCTACCACCCGGAGCGCCTCGTGGACGTAGTGCGCGCAGAGCTCCCGGCAGACGAGAGGGTTCGAAGCTTAATGGCGAGGATCCGGGTGGAGCCCTCGCCCGAGCTGGAGGAGCTCTATCCTCGCCTTTGGCCGGCGAGGGTCGAGGTGCGGCTGCCGGGGCGCTCGGTCACCCGCGAGACCACTGTGCTCCCGTGGGACTCCGGCGGCGGCGCGGGGTGGCCGGAGGTCGAGGAGAAGTTCAGGCGGGTGACTGCCATTTTCGCGGAGGAGCGGAGTGCGGGCATCATCGAGGCCGCGCGCGGATTGAAGCGACTCGGCAGCACCCGAGCTCTGCTGGAGTTGCTGGGGTAGACGGCTCTGGCGTTTCGCGCGAGCGCATCAAGGGAAGGCAGGCAGAGCCGACTCCGTGCCGCGGGATACAACTTCGGATGACTGGCGGAGGCCCGCGGCACTCCGCTGTCTCTGCCCGCCTTCCGCCTCTGCTCTGGCGAAAGGCAGGGAAGAGGGACGGGTGGCGGGAGCAGACGGTTGCTGAGATGAAGGAGGCGATCTTGTTCCAGGAGTACGAAGTCCTGCTCGACCTCCTCAAACGAAGGCGCAGCGTCCGCCGCTTCAAGCCCGATCCGCTCCCCGAGGGGGCCATCGAGAAGATCCTGGAGGCGGGCCGATGGGGCGTGTCGGGGGCGAACGGGCAGCCTTGGGAGTTCATCGTCGTCACGGACCCCGCGATCAAGCAGGAGCTCTTCCGGATCTACCGGGAGGAGAACGACGACTTCATCTTCTGGATGGAGCAGATGCGGCTTCCCGAGCTGCGCCACCCCGCCTTTCAGCTCGAGGGGGACGCGGACGAGCAGTGGCGGCGGCTCCAGGCCCGGCCGGGCTGGGCCGACGCGCCGGCACTGATCGTCGTCCTCGGCGACGGCCGGAGGCAGTGGACGACGGTCATGGGGGCCCACACCTTCGGCCGGCACCAGTCTCACCTCACCGACGGGCTCGCCACCGCCTGCATGCTGATGCACTGCGCCGCGGCGGCCCTGGGGCTCGGCACCCAGTGGGTGACGATCCACCTGGAAGAGCCCTTCAAGCGCGCCCTGGGCGTGCCGCACGTGCTCTCCCTCTATCAGATCATTCCCGTCGGCTATCCGGACGGCGCGGTGAAGAAGGGGGGCCGCAGGCGTCTGGCCGAGCTCGTCCACTACGACACCTACGACCGCGGGAAGTACCTCTCCAACCGCGACGTCGTCGAACACGTCCGAAGTACCCGCGTGAAGACGAGGTCGAAGTACCTCAAAGCGGAGGAGAAGTGATCGGGATCAGTGATCGGTGCCTCGTCCGTAACTCCTGATTACTGATTACTGATCACTGATCACTGATTACTGGCGAGCAGGAGGCGTTCATTGGCGCAGATCGACCTGAAGCAGGTGACGGTCACGTTCGAAAAGCCCGACGGGGGCAGGTTCGTCGCCGTGAACGGGTTCGAGCTCCGGGTGGAGAAGGGCGAGTTCGTCACGATCGTGGGCCCGAGCGGGTGTGGAAAGAGCACGATCCTTTCCGTGGTCGACGGGCTCATCCAGCCCTCCTCGGGCTCCGTCTCCATCGACGGGCGCCCGGTGGCTGGACCGGGCGCGGACCGGGCGCTCGTCTTCCAGGAGTTTGCGCTCCTGCCCTGGCGCACCGTGGAGAGCAACATCCTGCTCGGGCTGGAACTGCAGCGAAGGCGCTCCAAGACCGAGATGAAGGACCTCGTGGCGCACTACATCCGGATGGTCGGGCTCCAGGGTTTCGAGAAGCACTATCCGCATCAGCTCTCCGGCGGGATGCGGCAGCGCGTCGGCATCGCCCGGGCCCTGGCGGTCGACCCGGAGATCCTGCTGATGGACGAGCCGTTTGCGGCCCTCGACGCCCAGACCCGCGAGATCATGTCCTCCGAACTGCTGCGCATCTGGGAGCAGGACAAGAAGTCGGTGCTCTTCGTGACGCACGGGATCGACGAGGCGGTTTACCTCGCCGACCGGATCGTCGTCCTCTCGGGCTGCCCGGGGTGCGTTCGGGAGATCATTCCCGTGACGCTCCCGCGACCCCGGAGCCTCGCCGTCAAGGACGAGCCGGAGTTCGTGCGTCTGAGGCGCCACATCTGGGATCTCCTCGAGAAGGAAGTGAAGAGGCAGGTCGGCGCCGGGGAGTCCGCGTGCTGAGGAGGTGGGAGCGCACCTGGATCGGCGCCCTGGCGGTGCTCCTGTTTCTCGTCGCCTGGGAGCTCGCCAAACCGCTGGGGCTCGTGAGGATCGCGGATATCAGTCGCCCGAGCCTCGTCGCCAAGGCGTTCTGGGAGCTCGCGGCCTCCGGCGAGATCTTCGGCCCGCTGCTCGTCAGCTTGAAGGAGTTCGCCGTCGGCTTCGTGCTCTCTCTGGTGGTCGGCATACCGGTGGGGATCCTCCTCGGCAGGTACCGCCTCTTCTCGAAGCTCTTCGATCCGCTGCTGATGGCCCTGTATACGATGCCTCGGCTCGCCATGATGCCGCTGCTCGTGGTGTGGTTCGGAGTAGGCTTTGGCGCCACGGTGGCGGTGGTCTTCCTGAGCTCGGTCTTTCCCATTCTGATCAACACCGCCGTAGGAATTCGGGAGGTCGATCCGGTCTGGGTCAGGGCCGTACGTGCCTTCGGCGGTTCGGGGTGGGACGTCTTCCGGAAGGTGCTCCTGCCGGGCTCGGTCCCGCCCATGATGACGGGACTGCGGCTGGGGGTCGGGCGGGGGCTCCTCGGCATGGTCGTGAGTGAGATGTACGCTTCCACGGAGGGGATCGGAGGTCAGATCGGACTCTACGGCAACTCCTTCCGGACGGCCGAACTGATGGCGCTCATCGCCGTCGTGAGCCTCCTCGGGTTCTTCCTCGTCGACCTGATGCGGAGGGTCGAAGGCCGGGTGAGCCGCGGCCGGGTGGAGGTGCAGTGGTGAGCTTCGCAGGTCTCGGACGGAAGCTCGATTCGGTGTTGCTGGGCGCCGTCGGCCTCGGAGCGGCGCTCGCCTTCTGGGAGGCCGCCGCAAGGCTCCACTGGGCGGATCCCGTGCTGATCAGCAGCCCCAGCCTCGTCGCCCGGGCGCTGGGCGAGTGGGCCGCCGGCGGCGCCCTCTGGCGGGACCTGGCGACGAGCCTCTGGGAGCTCCTCGTCGCGTTCCTCGCGGCGTGCGTCGTGGGGATCCCTCTCGGGGTGGCGATGGGTTGGAGCAGGCGCACCGAGTACGCCGTCGATCCCTTCATCTGGCTCCTCTACTCGACTCCCATCGTCTCCTTCTGGCCGCTCTTCATCATCTGGCTCGGCATCGGCTCGAAGGCGATCATCGCCCTCGCGTTCTTCTTCTCCGTCGTGCAGGTCGTCATCAACACCATGGCGGGGGTGAAGGGGATCGATCCGGTTCTGATCCGGTGCGCCCGTTCTTTCAACGCCGGCACGCTCGACCTCTTCTTCAAGTTCACGCTTCCCGGCGCCCTGCTCATGATCGTGGCGGGTCTGCGCCTGGCGCTGGGGAGGGCCCTGATCGGCGTCGTTATCGGAGAGCTCTTCTCCAGCAACGCCGGCCTCGGGTTCCACATCAGCTATTACGGCGCGAAGCTGCGTTTTTCCGATGTCTTTGCGAGCCTGTTCGTGATCGTCGCCCTCGGCGTAGGCATGAGCCAGGCGATCCGACTGCTCGAGTCTCGTCTGGTCCGGTGGAAGGCGTGAGGACCGAAGGATGAAGTGGACTCGATGGACGACGTGGACTTAATGGATGAAGTGGACCCTGCGTCCACCAGGTCCATGCAAGCCCATCAAGTCCACTGCGTCCATCCACTCCAAACCGGCAACCGACAACCGACAACCGCTTAAGGAGGTGAAGGCATGAAGACCCAACGCTCCTTCCGCTCCGGCCTGCTGCTCTCGCTGGGGGGCCTGGTGCTCTCGGCCGTCTCGGGGGCCTTCCCGACGCCCGCACGGGCGGCGGAGCGGGCGCGGCCCGAGAGCACCAAGCTGAGCGTGGGCCTGGCGGTGCCCGCGCTCTCGTACCTCCCCTGCTGGGTGGCGGACCAGAAGGGCTTTCTGAAGGAGGAGGGCATCACCGACGTGAAGGTGCTCGCCTTTCGCGGCGACGCGGACGTGCTCCAGGCGCTCACCGGCGGCACGATCGACGTCAGCGTCTCGTCTCTCACGGGTCTCGTCACGAGCATCAAGTCCGGGCAGAAGTTCAAGGGCGTCTGGGCGGGTTACAACCAGCCCTACTTCGAGTGGTATGCGAACCCCAAGTTCAAGTCCATCGCGGAGACGAAGGGCGGCCGGTACGCCGTGACGAAGTACGGGGCGCTGACGGACTTCCTGACCCGGTACGCCTTGCGCAAGGCCGGACTCGACCCGGAGAAAGACGTGAAGATCCTTCAGCTCGGCGGCTCGCCCCAGAGCCTCGCCGCCATGGAGGCGGGACAGATCGAGGCGACCATCCTGAGCGCCCCGAGCACCTACATCGCGGCCGAGAAGGGCTTCGTGAAGATCATGGACCAGAACGAGTACATCGCTCCGGACTGGCCTCTGCACGTGATCTTCGCGAAGGAGGAGTACCTCGCCGCCCACCCGAACACCATCAAGGCCTTCCTGCGGGCCAACGGCAGGGCCATGGAGTGGATCCGCGCGAACCCCGAGGAAGCGGCCCAGATCGCGAGCAAGGTGACGAAGTTCAAGGTCGAGCACTGCCGGACGTTCATCAAGGAGTGGAAGGACTTCTGGTTCGCCGACGGCAGGCTGCCCGACAAGGGCATGAAGGTCTTCTGGGAGCTCGCCATGCAGGCCGGCGACGTGACCGAGCCGTGGCCGAACTCCCGCTGGCTCGACGGGAGCTACATGGCGACGCAGAATCAGTGGAGGAAATGAGTTCTCAGTTGTCAGTCGTCAGTTGTCAGTGCAGGCCCGGAACTCCTGATAACTGATGACTGACGACTGATGACTTGCAAGTACTCCACCGTCGCCTCCACGGAGGCGACGTCTGCATACTTCATGTGGAGGTCGAAGAGGCTCACGGCGTGGGAGAGCTGACTTCGGTCGGCGCACGCCTCGTGGGGCACGATCACGTGGAGGTTGTACTGGAAAGCGTCGACGACGGTGGCCCGCACGCAGCCGCTCGTCGTCATCCCCGTGACGATGGCGGTGTCGACCTTTTCGTAGACGAGGAGGGAGGCGAGGGGGGTGCCGAAGAACCCGCTCGCCGCGCCGCCCTTGCACACGACCGCCTCTCCCGGCAGGGGCGCCAGCTCCTCGACGATCTCGTCGCCCGGAGGCAGCGAGGGATCGAGCTCCGGGCGCTTCGACGTCTTCCAGCGCCCCCGCTGCGCTGCCGTGGGGCGGTAGTCCGTCCCGGGCCGGGCCTTGGTGAAGAAGACGGGGAGGCCGGCTCGCCGCGCCGCGTCGAGGAGGCGCCGGTTCGCCTCGACGGCCGGGTAGCCCGTCTCGCTCCAGCCGGTAGGATAACGGCTGTCCACGAAGGCCCGCGTCATGTCGACGATGATGAGGGCCGGGCGGCTGCCCGCCTGGATCGGTCGGTCCTCGAATCCCGGATCCTTTCGGAAGCTCAGGACGTCGGCTTCGGGGACGATGCCCCTCCAAGGGTGCATGGTGACTCCGTAGTCGTCAGTCATCAGTAATCGGTTATCGGTTTTAGACCGAAAACCAACCGAGAACTTCCAAGTGACAAGACTACTCTTCCGTCGTCATTCCGGCACTGGCCCCGTCTCGCGCATCCATGCGCTTCCGGGATACCCCCGTCGTGGGGGCAACAGCCGGAATCCAGGGCGCCATGGAGGCCCCTCCTGGGCGGCTGGACCCCGGCAGTCCTTGCCGGGGTGACGGAGAGAGGCCGAGAGCTCGTTACTTCCGGTCGACCGGCCGCGCAGCGGCGTACCGAAGCTAAGAACCGAAAACCCCGGGCTTGGTTCGGGGCTACGTCACTGAAAGATCGGCGCTATCTTCGCCAGCACCTCGTCCATGAGGGTGGACGGCACGCTTTCCTTCTTCTGAGCATCGCGCGCGTCGAGATCGAGAGCTCGCGGCTGGTCACAGCGGATCACGCCCGTGGTCTTCGTTCCGGCTCCTCCGAGGGGCACTGCGAAACCCGCGGTGCGGGCGAAGCTGCCGCCGCTGGTGATGGGTACCACCACCGGAGTGTTCGTCAGGCGGTTGAACGCGGTCGCCGACACGATCAGAACCGGTCGATGCCCCCGCTGTTCATGGCCGGCGGTGGGGTCGAGACTGACCCAATAGATGTCTCCCCGCTCCATCAGAGGATTTCCCGTCCGGCAGGAGGCGCGTCGAGCCACTCCCGCTCCTCCTCGGTCCGCTCGGCCGTCGGATCGCACTGGGCCAGCAACTCCTCCAGCGAGTAGTGCGGCCGCGGCTTCGGCTCGATGACTAGGCGCCCTCCCTCTACGGACACGCCCACCCTGGCGCCGGCCTGGAGCTGAAACAGATCCAGGATCGCTGGCGGAAGCGTCAACATTACCGAGCCGCCGACCTTCCGAAGATTCGTCATATGCATGGGGTCCTCCTCTCAGGTTATATTTGAGTATAACACCTTGAGAGCACCCTTCCCAGCCCGGAGGGAGTGCCACACCCAATGGGGATGGCTCCCCGTCACTCTGGAGAGGGCCCTTCCTATACACGGCTTTCTTCGCTAGTTGAGAATGTTCCTGGCTGCGCTGCCGTCACCCCGATGAATGGCCTTCGCCAGCGCTTTGGCATGATCCCGCCCACAATGACGGTGTCGTGGCCCAGCTCCACTTCGATGGACGCGAGCTACACCTCGATCAAAGCTCAACGGGAGACGTAGGGGCTGCGGTCGGCTCTCAGCTTCAGGCGCGTGGGTGAGCTCCCGCCGCCTTGTGCGGCGGGAGCTCGTAGGGCGAAGCGGTTACGGCTGTATTTGAAGCGTTTGTGCCGAGGTCTTGCAGTTGTTCGTCTCGTCTGCCTCCAAGACTGCTGCTCCGTCGTCGGCACAGGCGATCACATAGTACCGCCCGGTGGAGATTGTGCTCGGAACTGTCAGGAACACCACGCCCGGGGAGGTCTCCCGTGCGGCGAGAGCTGGCACGCTACGGGGCGGCTCTAACACGACGTCCCCAGCGCTCCTCACGTCGCCCGTCGAAAGGTAGTACCGCGTGGTGCTCGCGGGAGCGCCAGTGGACCCGGCATTGGCGGTCGTGTCCCTGGCGCGGAAAGTTCCGCCAACTTTGGCCATGCTCGTGTTGCTCACGGCCGAGATGACCAGGTCCGGCCCCTTGATTTCGAGCTGTCTCGCGGAGGCCGCGCAGTTGTTCTCCTCGTCGACTTCCACCACCTCCTCCAGGTCGTCCGCGCAGACGAGCACGTAGTACGCTCCGGGGGCGGCGAGCGTGGGTACGATCGCCGTCAGCCTTTCCGTAGATGCCTCCCCGGGCGCGAGAGGCGGCACGGTCCTTGTAGTCGCGAGCAGGAGATCGCTCGGCTGCCTCGTCTGCGCGACGGAGAGGTAGTACCGCGTCTTCGTCTGGGGAGCGGCCGCGTCGCCGCCGTTGGTGACGGTCTCCCGGAGGTAGAAGCTCGAACCCGGCGGGACGGCTTCCGGCGCAAACGCACCGGAGCTCACGGTCAGATCGGGCCTCGGCACCAGAACGGCAGTCGTCGTGCTCGCCGTGTTGTTGGTCGGGTTCGGGTCGAGCTCGAGCGCGGTCGCACCGGCCGTGCTCGTGAGCGGACTGGTCGCAGGCGCGGTTACCAGGATGGAGATGGTGGCGCTTGCTCCGAGCTCGAGCGCGCCCAGGGTGCAGGTGACCATCCCCTCGGACGGTGTGCAGTTCCCTCGGCTCGAGCTAGCCGAGAGCAGGACGGCCTCCAGCGGGATCGTTTCCGTGGCCACGACGTCCGTGGCTGTGCTGGGGCCTTGGTTCCGTACCGTCAGCGAATAGGTGAGCTCTCCGCCCGCCGCGACCGGGTCGGGCGCGTCCTCCAAAGTCACCGAGAGATCGGCCGTCGGTTCGCACGCATCTCCGACGCCGTCTGCGTCGCTGTCGGCCTGATCCGGATTTGCAGCGAGAGGACAGTTGTCGGAGACGTCCGGGACCCCGTCTGAATCCTGGTCCTCCGCGATCGTGACCGTCCCGGGCGCGTAGGAGACGGCGCTCGCCCTTGCGTCGCTGATCCGCCCATACATCCAGTACGTTCCCGGAGGAAGGCCCGAAGTGTTCCAGGCGCAGGTGTCCCCGATCCCGTCCGGGTCCTCTTCGATCCCGCTCGCGATCAGGGTGCCGTCGGCCCCGCCGCTATCCGTGTCATAGTAGAGGGAGACGGTCGCCTTGCTGTCGGGATCGGCGTCTTCCCACGCCAAGAGGACGGTCCCGTTGGGGACGACGGCAAGGGGCGCTCCGGGCACGGTCATTCGCACTGCGGGAGGATCATCGACCAAGTTGTCACTTACGTAGAAGCGGCTGCCCGGAGTCCACGCGCTGAAGACACCATGGCCATCGACAGCGCGGGCCCGCCACCAGTGCCAGGTCTCGTCGGTGAGCGCCGGGGAGACCGTCCAGGTGCTCGCGTCGGTGGTCCCCTGCGCGAGGAGCGCCGTCAGCCCCGAGTCGCCGTAGACCTCGTACTCGTAAGAGACCTCGTCTCTGTCGAGGTCGTTCCCCGGGTTCAAAGCGAGCTCGGGCGTCAGCGTCTCGACCCAGGCGCCATCGCCCGGGTTACGCACTGTCGGCGCCGTCGGTGGATCGTTGCTCGCGTTGACGAAGAAGTTTCCGACGACCCAGGGGCTCTCGGCAGCGCCGTCGCTAGCCTTCGCGCGCCAGAAGTAGAGAGTGTTGTCCAGGAGGCCCGATACCGGCCAACGGGTGAGCCCGTCGGTCCCCGGGGGGATCCACGCGTTAGAGGGGCTCGGGAAGGTGTCGCTGTGATCGAGCTCGAACCCATAGGAGAGCGGATCCCCGTCGGAATCGGTCGCGTTTCTCACGACCAGCTCGAGAGCCTTGCTCGTCGTTTCACTGCCGACCGCCGGTGAAGCGACACTCGGGCGCCCAGGCGCGTGGTTTCCAATGTCCACGAGGAAGGAACCGGCGGCCGAAGCGGTAGCTGCTCCGTGCGCGTCAACGGCGACGGCCCGCCAGAAGTAGGAGCTTCCGTCTTGGAGGTCGACGTCGAGGGTCCACGAGGTGGCACCGTCGGCCCCCCCGCCGACAGGTTCCGATTCGGCGAAAAGGTTCGTGAGTGCCCCGTCTGCGTAGACTTCGAACGTGTAAGTGAGCTCATCCCCGTCGAGGTCGGTCGAGTTCATGACCGAAAGCGCGGGCCTCGGCACGGCGACGCTCGCTCCCTCGGCCGGAGAACTCAAGCCGGGGGCGCTCGGAGCGTCGTTTCCCGTGCTCACCAGGAAGCTGCCGTAGGCCCACTCGGAGAGGGCCGTCCCGTCCGAGGCTCGCACCCGCCACCAGTAGCGGGTGTTGTCGGTGAGTTCGACGGAAACCTGCCACGATGTCGTCCCGGAGCCCTCGGAAACGGCGGTCACGCCGACGACGAGGCTGGTCACGGCCGCGTCCGCGTACACCTCAAAGTCGTAGGTGAGCTGGGTGCCGTCGGGGTCGGTGCTGTTCTCGACCGCGAGGCTCGGCCGCCGTTCTGACGTTTCGCTGCCGGCAGGGGCCGCAATCGCCGGCACGCTCGGCGGCCGGTTGCGGCTCCCGTCTCGTTCAACGGTGACGGAGATCGAGGTTGTCGTTCCCGCCAGGTCGGTCGCCGTGACGGTCACGAAGGTCTGCCCGGCGGGTAGGTCGTCGATGACGACCTGCCACGTCGTCGGCGTGGGATACTCGATCCTGCCTACGGTCCCAGCGCTCGAAGTTACTGAAATCACGGCAGCCGCATCTCGGGAGCCGGTTAGGGTCAGGGATTCCTGCGCGGAGGGCGGCGGCACGCCGTCGAGACTCAGGGGCGGTGGCATCCGGTCCGAGGGCACCCCGGTGCCGTTGAGTTCCGCCGTCACGGCGCTCCCTCCTGCGACATGGACGGTGAGGAGTGCCGAGAGCAGGCCCTCCGTTGCGGGAGAGAAGATGACCTCGAGCTCGCACTGTTCGCCAGCGGGCAAGAAACGCCCGGAGCACGCGTCGTTCGCGATCCCGAAGCTCGATGCCCATCCGCCCGAGACGCTTAGCGCGCCTAGGCTTAACCCCTCGCCTCCCAGGTTCCAAACGCCGAGTCGCAGCGGGACACCCAATCCGATAGTCCCGTCCTCAAAGTCCAGGCGTGGGGGCGCGAGCACGATTCTTCCGGGTAGGTCGGCTTTCAGATTGAAGCCGAGTGCCGACGGCAACTTAGCCGACGCTCGGAAGGAAGCCGCCGCGCCATACCCTGCCGCCTGGACGAAGGCTCCCGCCCGGACCGAGTAGTGCTCGCTCGCGGGCGGATTCCATGGAGATCTGGGAGCAGCGTCGCTCCCATCCTGGATGCCGTCCCGGTCGGTATCGGATTCGAAGGGGCTCGTGCCGCGGATATCGACCTCTTCGCAGTCCGAGAGCAGATCGCTATCGGTGTCTGCCCTCGTGGGGTCGGTTCCGAGCTGAAACTCGAGGAGGTTCGTGAGTCCGTCCCCGTCAGAGTCCCTTCCCGCGTCCAGTGCGCTCAGGGAATCCAACCCGTGCGCCTTCTCCCACCAGTCGAGTAGTCCGTCGTTGTCGTCGTCCTCGTCCGCGACGTGGTCGATCAACCCGTCACCATCGGTGTCCAGGCCGGGGATGTGCTCCTTGGCGATGGCTCTGACCGAAATGGAAGCGCTTCCGGAGATTTTCGGGTCTGTCATGGCGAAGACGACGGAAGCTCTCTTGTCCCCCTCGGACTGCGGCCGGAAGACGACGTCCACGGGGCAGCTCTCGCCGGCCTGGAGGGTATGGCCAACGCAGGCGTCGCTCTCGATCGTGAACTCCCCCGCGTCGCCACCGGTCAGGGAAACAGCGGAAACGGGCAGTTCTCTATCTCCCGAGTTGACGACGCGGACCGTCACCCGGTATGTCTCGCCGATCAGGCAGGTCCCGAACTCCACTTGTCGAGGCAAGGTCAGGAGGTTGGGATACGCGTCAGCGCCGACGCTTGCCCCTCGGAACTGCATCCCCAGAGCATCCCTGAGGCTATCGATGGCACCGTACCTACGATCGCCACCTGCACCGAACCCACCGCCTGCTAGGGCGAAGTTCTCGCTGTACGAGCCCTGCATAATCGACCGCGGCGCTGGGTCGTCGGCGTCCGCAACCCCGTCGGAATCGGTGTCGCTTCGGGTCGGGTCCGTCCCGATCACGAGCGCCTCGTAGGTGT